>JAANWY010000157.1 GCA_018263655.1 Anaerolineales bacterium
CGGCGCCAAATCCGGCGAGAAATCGACCTCTCGCCAGGCACGACCGCCGTTGGTGCTGCGGAAGACCCCGCTGTCGGTGCCGGCGAAGATCGTCTCGTCGTTGGCGAAATCGGGTGAGAGGGCCAGACAGAGCACGTTCAGATCCAGCAGACCGAAGTTCCAGGCGGCCCAATGCCGGCCACCATCACTTGAATGGAACACGCCATCTTCCACCGTGCCGGCAAGCACCACGCCGTCGCGGGCGAAGTTTGGCGATACTGCCAGCGTGGCAACGAACGGGGGCGGCGAGGGCAAAGTGGCGATGTCCCAGGTATGTCCGCCATCCAGCGAGCGCAAGATGCCGCCAGGCGCGCCGGCGAACACCGTCTGATCGTGCTCGAAATTCAGCGACACGGCCACCGCCGCTGTTGGCAACGGCTCCGTCAGATCGAGGCCGGCATAGGCGTCTTGCCAGGTGCGCCCGCCATCCTCCGAGCGGTAGAGCCCCGAGTAGCGAGCGGCAAAGCAGACGCCGTCCGCTTCGAAGTTAGGCGACGCCGCCAAGGCGTAGACGATGTCCTGTGCTTGAATCTCTTCCTTGGTTAACTGCATTTTTGTTGGCTCACAATCGCTTTCTCACACTGCGCGACGGATTGGGCGCCCGTTCGGGCTGCTTGTGGTGCACCAACACGTCGATGGTCAGGGCCAGCGCCGCGCTGGAGATGGCGGCGAAGACAGCCGACTTCTGCACCGCCGTAGCGTCGTAGATGCCGGCCTCCGTCATGCCCACCACTCGTTCCGACGTCACATCGAAGCCATGGCCCCGTCCGGCCTGCTCGATCTCGGCCACGACCTTGCCGGGTTCGAGGCCGGCATTGTCGACGATGGTGCGCAGCGGCTCTTCGACGGCGCGCATCAGAATGCCGTACGCGGCACGCTCGTCGGGGTCGGTGCTTTGCTGCCGGCGCTGGGCGAGAGCCGGTCGGCAAGCCAGCAAAGCGACACCGCCGCCAGGCACCACCCCCTCCATCATCGCCACGCGGATCGCCGCCGCTGTCCGCTTCGCCAGCTCCTCGCGAGCTTCCATCTCTGGTTCCGTCGTGCCCCCGATCCACAGCGTAGCTGAGCCGCCCATCAGTTTACCGACGCGCTCGCGCAGCTTTTCCTTCGCGTTGGGATCGGCGCTGTTTTCGAACGCCCCGCGCAGGGTGGCGATGTGCCGGCGCAGTTCGCGCGGGTCCCCTTTGCCGCCCACGACGCCGAAGGTGCGGTGCGTGGCCCACGCTCGCCGCGCTTGCCCAAAATCGTCTAGTTTGATCTGGCTGAGGGTGTCGCCGGCAGCGCCGATGAAGGCTCGTCCACCCGTTAGAACAGCTAAGTCTTCCAAAGCCGCAGCTTTCTCCTCCTTGCTCCAGCCAGGCGTCTTCACCGCGATGGCCTGGAATCTGTCTGGCTGCTTGTTACCCAGCAGGAATGCGATCGCTTGGTCCGATAGCCCCTCGGCGACGATGAGGAGCGCGGGGATGTCGGCTCGGAGGGCGAGCTCCAGCGCGGGGAAGAGCTGACGCGGCTCCTCGATCTTCAGATCTGTGATCAGGACAGCGGCGTTCTCGAGATCGGTGCGCTGTTTCGCTTTGTCGTTCAGCATCTCGCGAGACAGGATGCCCTGCTCCCAGTACATGCCCTCGACGTATTCGCGCTCTAGACCACGGCTGCGGCCCTTGCGGATTTCCAGCCGGCCATATTCACCGATGATGTCGAAGATTTCGCCCAGCAGCTTCGCCATTTCGGAGTCGTAGCAGATCGATTCGGCAACTTCGGCAAGCTTGTCCTTGCCCTCGACTTGGTCGCTCATCTCCGCAAGCTGATCGAGGATGAGGCGCATGCCGGCTTCCAGGTGCGTGCGCAGGCGCATGGCGTTGCCGCCGGCGGCGAGGTAGCGCACGCCCTCGTTGTAAGCGGCCTGAAAGAGCACCGCCGCCGTCGCCGTGCCGTCGCCCACCTGGTCCTGCAGGCGCCACAGCACGTCACGCAGAAACATGGCGCCCATATCCTCGTCGCGGTCCGGCAGTTGGATGATGCGCTTGGCGATGGTGCCGCCATTGTCCAGGACTTCCGGCATTCGCTCATCCAGAATGCGCTGAATCGCCACGACGCGCGGGAGCGGCCCCAGGGTCGGGCGGACAGCATCAGCAATCTGGTTGATGCCACGCTGCATGCCCCGGCACGTAACGGGTTGGAAGACGACGCGTTCAGTTCTTTGCTTCAACATTATCGATGCCTCTGCGGAATTGTGATGGGTGGCTCAAACTCATGCGTGACTAACCCTTGATGGCGCCAGCCATGACCCCCTCGACGAAGAAACGGCGGAAGATCAGATAGACGATGGCCAAAGGAACGACCGAGGCTACGATGGCCGCATAGATGACCTGGAAGTTCGTCGAAAACTGGCCGGCGACCGTCTGCATCAACGGAATTAGGGTCGAGTTCTCTGGATCCAAATAGACGTAGGGCTGCAAAAACTGATTATAGACCAAAGGCAACTGAATAACCAGCATGCTGATAATGGGCACTTTCAGGAGGGGGAGCAGAATGTACCGAATGTACTGCAGCGCACTGGCTCCATCAATATAGGCCGAATCCTCAAGGTCCTTCGGAATGGCACTGATAGCAGAGGTGAAGATCATGGTAGACAGCGCTGTGCCCTTGATGTTGATCAAAACCACTGCCAAAAGCTGAACGGACGAACGCGTCAGGCTTTTCGCGGTGTAGCCGGGAATGAGCTTGGTCACCCACTGGATAAGCTGATATTGGGGGAGGAGGATCAGCATGGCGGGGATGACCATCTGCAAAAGGTAAATGTTATAGACGAGCATCTGGTCTCTGCGTCGCAAGCCGGCCAACCCGTAGCCGGTGAAAATCGACAAAACCGTAATGCCAACCAAGCTGGCCACAGTAATCAGCAGTGTCCTTCCCAACGCACCGAAGAAGTCCGTGTTTTGCAGTAACGTGATCCAACCATTGTAGATGTAGAAGTTCTTGAAGAACTCCTTTATCTCCTGTTGGGGAACATCGAAGTCTTCGGCAACTTCCCGCAACGTCGTCCTGGCCATGATAAACTCGGTTTGGGGTATGCCCAACGCGTCCTTCATATCCCGCAAATCCAAATCGTAGAAGACAGCCAGGTTGCCGACCTCGGCATCCAGGCTGACCTCCTGTGCTTCGGGAATCCAAAGATGCAATTGTGTGGCGACTTTGGTCGGCACGAACGATCGCACGAGGAGCGCGTAGAATGGAAAGAGGGTGATGACGCTGTAGACTAGCATCACCACGACCGCGAACACCCTGAGCAGTCGTCTCCGCCTGGCTTGCGTCAACGCTAACTGCGGTGCGGTCTGACGTTCTCTCAGTCTGTCTAAGGTCGCCATTGCTGTTGTTCCTCCTTCTTAATACTGCAAGCGTCGCTGCAACCACTGTAGCACCACGCCGAGAACGACGAGTGGCAGGAAGGTCTCGACGGCCAACGTCATCCCCATGGCTAGCCGCTCTACCTGGAAGCCGTAGGTGAAGAAATGGACCTCGCCACATGAAAGTGGACACATTTGGGAAGAAATTTCTCCCCACCTAGTCCGTGCAGAACCTTAACAGAATCGAGTCCTCCCGAGCAACGTTGAATAGAGTAACCCATCTTCATCCACCTATCGCTCAGGGAGGAGTCACCCATGTCCGCAGCGGAAGAGTTTCATCAGCTAAAGCTCAAATTTATCGATCCCATTCAGCATGACTACGAGGTCGTTCGCCCCATTGTCTTGCTCTCTGAAACGGTTGCTGAGCGCAGTCGGCAGACCGATATCGAACGGACGGTTGTGGGTGAAAAAGCGCGCCGGTTTGTCCAGGAAGGTATGTTGGGGCTGGTGGATCAGCGCACTGACCAAGCTGGACGGAAGGGTCATGAATATCCAGAGGTGGTGGCGTCCTACATCCTCTATCTGAAACAGATCTACCCGCCCATCCACTACCGCGAGATTGTGCGGATTGTTGAGCGCAAATTCGGGTACAAGACCAATCATCACACCGTCAAAAGCTTTCTGGAGCGTTATCCCATTCCAGTCCAACTGGCTGGTGTTTCCCCATAAGTAGGGTGCCAAGTAAATGTGACGGCTCTGGCCACCTTCTGGTACACCTGTGCACCACAATGAGATAAATGAAAGGAGGCAGAGCCATGGTTAGTATAATAGATGAAGTTCTGGAACGGTTCAAGTCGCTGTCGGACAGTGTGCTGGACGAACTTGGATACGTTCTTGGATCCGTTCGCTGAGGTGTTACCCGATGCCCGCGGTTTCGGAAGTCGCTACGACAACTCGTCCCCGGGATGCTGGCAGCGCAGAGCCCCCACATCACGAAAGCAGCCGCCCACGCACCGGGGTCGAAGGTGATGGGGAAAACTTGGCAGAGCGCATATACACCCTGATGGACTCAGGTCGCTACGGCCACAGCGATGGGTTAAGGTGCCTGTATGCTGATGCCCGCAGACGGTGGCGGAGGAAGCGCCGGAGCGGCTGTTGGTGCCGTTAGACCCGGTCAACCCTTCGACAAGCTCAGGACACTGCTTCGAGAAAGCGTATGCCGCAGCCATCGAAGGGATCAGCGAAGTGCGCAAGAGCAACCCGCCTGGCTCGTTGAAACACGGACAGGAAACGCGACTGACCAAGGGCTATCCGGCCATCATTGCGCAAGTGGTGAATGTGGAGCAACTGGCCATTCCCTTCGCCCATCTCTTCTCCTACAAGACGGTCGACTTTCTGAGTGAAAACAAGGAGCTGATGCGCACGATGCCTGCCTGTGCAGGGCACGCAGACAGGCGCACCATTCGCGCTGTGTTACGGGAGCACGTCGTATGCTTGCTAGCGGATGCGGGAAGGTGCATCAATAACCCGCCGCCAACAGAACTCCTATCCCATCCAGCTCGTGCTCCAACTTGACAGGGGACTTATGGGGAAACACCAGTTTATCTTAAATTGTCTGGGACAGGGCTATTATGCTATAATCATCCAACATGTCTCCTCCTCTCTTGGTTTAACAACGTGGGTCTCTAGGATTTCGCATGGTTTTCTAGCTCGAAGGGGACGACAGTCCCCGTATATGGGCCGTGGACGGCCGTCCACGGCGAGCATCATGCGAAATCCCAAAGAGCCAACGACGTACGCATTTCCCCTAATCAGCTGTTCGATCGAGGACGCAAGGGAGCAGCCTAATGAAACCAGAAGCTTACCCGCAGACTTTCCGGATCGTCCTGAGCCTCTGCGTGATCTTACTCGTAACTATCTTGGCAAGTAGTTCTCCAATTGCGCCAATAGGATCTCCTCGACCTGCATACGCAAAAGCCCAGGTAAGTAGTGTGTATGGCAACTTGCCCATGGCTTTCATCCCCAACCAAGGTCGAGGAGATCCTATTGGCGCAATTGGAGAACTACTTGCCAAGATAGTTACGAGTAAGATCACGCAGAGGCTCA
>JAANWY010000158.1 GCA_018263655.1 Anaerolineales bacterium
GGAGGTCTGCTAAGATAGCAAGAGGTTTCACACGTGTGCAACGTGCTTGCGGTTCCTTCCGGTACGTGTCCTTCCGGTACGTGAGCACAGAATCTTGTTTTTCCGATGCCGGCCCTGGGGCTCATGTTGGCGCTATATGCGATGCCCTTCCTGGCATCCATCTACCGTAGTTTCCTCGACGAGGGGGGCGCATTTACGTTCGCCCACTACGAGAAGGCGTTGGACCTGTACTTGCGGGATGTCATTTTTTCCTTGAGCGTACTCCTACTTGACGAGCCGCTCAGTAACCTGGACGCTCAGCTTCGGGAGGAAATGCGGTTTGAGATTCGCGAGCTCCAGAAACAGTTGGGTATTACCAGTATCTATGTGACCCACGATCAAGCTGAAGCCCTGGTTCTATCTGACCGGATCGCCGTCTTGCACCGGGGCAAGATGGTGCAGGTGGGGACGCCAGATGATATCTACAATCGGCCCAGCAACCGGTTCGTGGCTGGTTTCATCGGATTGACGAGTTTCATCGAGGGGAGTATCTCGGGATTTGACGAAACTACGGGCCACGCCATCGCGACGACCAAAGACGATCTCACCATTGAGGTCGACGGACAGGGTCTCAGTCCAGGACAGTCGGTAACCCTGTCCATTCGGCCCGAACACCTACGTCTGTCTCGAGATAGCCACGCGGCTCCGGCGGAGAATTACAATGTGTTGGAAGGCAAGGTGCATCGAGCAGCCTATCTGGGCGACGTCGTAGACTATCGTATCCAGGTGCGCGATTGGGAGTTGAGGGCGCATTCGCCTACAGATGAGGCGTTAAGCCATGGCGAACATGTCTTCATCATCTTTTCTCCAGAGCACGTGACGGTGATTCCGAAGTAATAATATCTGAGGTTATGACATCAGTTTATGGAGTCTGGTGTTGGGGTGCTGCTAGCCGGCCTCGCACATGGTCGGCTCTCATTTTGTGTGGACAAGATGCAAAGCAACTACCCATATGGGAGAACTAGGGGGTACGTTATGGAACAGGATATTGGTTTGATCGGTCTGGCCGTGATGGGCCAGAACTTAGTTCTGAACATGGAAGACAACGGTTTTGGTGTGGCGGTGTACAACCGTACCGGCTCCAAGACAAAGGATTTCATCGAAGGGCCGGCGGCCGGCAAGAACATCACGGCCACGTACGAGATCGAGGGTTTGGTGGCGGCGCTGAAGAAGCCGCGTGCCATCATGACCATGGTGAAGGCCGGCTGGCCTGTAGACGCCTTCATCGACCAATTACGGCCGCATCTGGAGCCCGGCGATATGATCATCGATGGCGGCAACTCCTACTTTAAAGACACCGAACGCCGTACGGAGGAGCTTGCCGAAGATGGGATCAACTACCTCGGTGTCGGCGTTTCCGGTGGCGAAGAGGGCGCTCGCTATGGCCCCAGCATTATGCCGGGCGGACAACCCGAGGCGTACGAGCGCGTGGCCCCCATCTTTGAGGCCATCGCGGCCGACGTAAACGGCGAGCCGTGCGTTACCTACATCGGGCCGCGTGGCGCCGGCCACTACGTCAAAATGGTGCACAACGGCATCGAGTACGGCAACATGCAGCTCATCGCCGAGTCCTACGATGTCCTCCAACGCACACTTGGTTTGTCAGCGAATGAGCTGCACGACGTCTTTTCGGAATGGAATGAAGGTGTCCTGTCGTCCTACCTCATGGAGATTACGGCCGATATCTTCGCCGAGATCGACGACGAGACCGGCAAACCCCTGGTCGATGTCATTCTCGACAAGGCCAAACAGAAGGGCACCGGCAAATGGACGAGCCAGGATGCCTTCGATCTAGGTGTCCCCGTTCCGACCATCACATCTGCCGTCGAGGCGCGCGTCATCTCGGGTTTCAAGAGCGAGCGCGAGGCGGCATCGGAGGTGCTATCCGGTCCCGACGGGACATATTCGGGTGACCGAGAAACCTTGATCGAGGCGGTGCACGATGCCCTCTACGCCTCGACGATCTGCGCCTTCGCGCAGGGCATGGCGGCGCTGCGTGCGGCCAGTGCCGAGTATGAGTATGACCTTGACTACGGTGAGGTCGCCAAGATCTGGCGGGGCGGCTGCATCATCCGCGCCCGATTCCTAGACGATATTCGTGCGGCGTTCGCTGAGGATCCCGACTTGTCCAATCTCCTGGTGGCGCCCTTCTTCCGCGAGGCCGTCGTCGGCCGGCAGTCGGCCTGGCGCTACGTGGTCCAGACGGCCATCGGGCTGGGTATTCCGACACCGGGCATGAGCTCGGCGCTGGCCTACTTCGACAGCTACCGCACGGCGCGCTTGCCGGCCAACCTGATCCAGGCCCAGCGCGACTATTTCGGCGCTCACACCTACGAGCGGGTGGACAAAGAGGGCACCTTCCACACAGAGTGGACGTGGACATAGTAAGGACCCGCGTCGTTAACACGCGGGAACTGTTCTCGCTGACCTGAGATATTGGCACTGAGATGGAACCAGCAATTCCCGCTCTAGCGCTATTGTCATGCAAGAATAGGTTCGTGGTGGCGACGTTAGTCTCTGGTTCAGCAATTCTCATTTTGAGCCGTTCATCGTTCGCCGAAGGTCTCCTGACCGAGGCGCAGAGGGCTCGGTCAGGAGACCTTCGCCCATCACTGAGCAAATTTGAGCCATAATGAGAATTGCTGTCTCTGGTTATCCGTCACAAACGACTAAGGTGACTTCCAGAAAGTCGCACCGTTACTACGAACTCCATAACGGGAATGGCTGAGATGGAACAAGTTTCATGAAAATTCCGAACGCAGAGCGTGCGGTAGCGGACATTCGCAAATTGCGCGACTATTGCCTTAGCCCAACGCATGACGAAGGTAAGCACAAAGCACGCTTATTCGCAGGTGCACTGGGCATGTCCGCCGCCGACGCTGAGGAATTGCGCGATATCTTGCTGGAGGTGGTACAGTCACACGACGCTCAATTGGGACGACGTGATGAATATGGACAACGCTATCTTGTAGATTTCATGTGTAAATGGCGCGGCAAGGAGGCAATGGTTCGAAGCGGGTGGATTATCGAGCATGATTCGGATACGCCGAGATTGACCACTTGCTACCCCTTGTGAAATTGAGAGGTGATGAATATGGAGCATGATGTCAAGTTACTCGACGTGGTGGCGCTAACGGTTGACTTACCTGAATACAATCTGTGGCGTGGGCAAGTTGGGACAGTGGTTGAAATTCTTGCTGACGGCACTGCGTATGAGGTCGAATTCAGCGATCGAGATGGGCGTACTTACGAGTCACTCGGTTTGCGCCCGGATCAGATCATGGCATTATACTATGAAGCGGTGACCGCTTAGATGTGGGTGACGCAGAGCACGTGGGATTCCTGGATGATGATAACATTTTGGAGAATAGACGTCATGGCACTGAGTGGGCAAAGGGAGGCTAACTAAGGACGATGACCAAGACAATCGGTACGGGCTTGAACACTGATCTGGCTCAACTATGCGTTAACACGATCCGCGGGCTGGCCATGGACGCGGTACAGAAGGCCAAATCCGGCCATCCGGGAATGCCCATGGGTATGGCTGATGCGGCCTATGTCTTGTGGACCAAGTTTCTCGAGCATAACCCGAACAATCCGGACTGGCCGAATCGGGATCGTTTCGTCCTCTCGGCCGGCCACGGGTCCATGTTGCTCTACAGCCTGCTGCATCTCACCGGCTACGATATGCCATTGGACGAGTTGCAGAACTTCCGCCAGTGGGGGAGTCAAACCCCGGGACACCCCGAATACGAGTTGGCCCACGGTGTGGAGACGACGACTGGCCCGCTGGGACAGGGGTTCGCCAACGGCGTCGGCATGGCGCTGGCGGAGCGTATCCTGGCGGACCGCTTCAACCGGCCCGACTTTCCCATCGTCGACCACTACACCTACGCCATCTGCAGCGATGGTGATCTGATGGAGGGGGTCTCCCACGAAGCAGCGTCGCTGGCCGGCCACCTCGGGCTTGGCAAGATCATCTACCTGTACGACGACAACGAGATCTCTATCGAGGGCAGCACTGATCTGACGTTCACCGAGGACGTCCAGAAACGCTTTGAGGCCTACAATTGGCACACGGTCGACGTGAATGGTCACGATCGGGGGGCGGTCGCCGAGGCGATTCGTGAGGCACAGGCGGAGACCGAGCGACCGTCGCTCATCATCGCCCACACGCACATCGCCTACGGCAGCCCGAACAAGCAAGACACCGCCGGGGCTCACGGTGCACCGTTGGGTGAAGAGGAAGTTCGATTGACGAAAGAAGCCCTGGGCTGGCCGGCTGACGAGAAGTTCCTCATCCCTGACGAGGTGTTGGCCGTCTTCCGGCGCGCGGTGGACGCGGGGGCGGATCGTGAGGCCGAGTGGAAGGACCTCTTCGATCAATACGCGGAGGCGTACGCCGAGTTGGCTGAGGCCTTCCAGCAGGCAAAGGCTGGCCAGTTGCCCGAAAGCTGGGATGACAATATGCCCACCTTCATCCCCGACGACGGCCCCATCGCCACGCGTGCGGCGTCGGGCACGGTGTTGAACGCCATCGCTGAATCTCTCCCGCTGCTCATCGGCGGGTCGGCCGATTTGCATCCCTCGAACAAGACCTATCTGGCCGGCTATGAGCCGCTGAAGCCCGGCGATTTCAGCGGGCGCAACATCCACTTCGGTGTGCGCGAACACGCGATGGCCAGCATCCTCAACGGGATGGCGCTGCACGGCGGACTGCTCCCGTACGGCGGCACCTTTCTCGTGTTCTCGGACTACGCGCGACCCAGCATCCGGCTGGCGGCGATGATGAAGGCGCCCGTGACCTTCGTCTTCACTCACGACAGCATCGGGGTCGGCGAGGATGGGCCGACTCACCAACCGGTCGAGCAGGTGGCAGCACTGCGCGCTATCCCCAACCTGCGCGTCATCCGGCCGGCCGATGCCAACGAGACGGCCGAGGCCTGGCGGTTCGCCCTGACGCATCGCGACGGTCCGGTGGCGTTCGCTCTCACGCGGCAGAAGCTTCCCGTGCTGGATCGAACGGAGCTGGCGCCGGCCGGCGGGCTGGTTCGCGGCGCCTACGTGCTATCCGACGTGTCTGATCCGGACGTCATCCTCATTGCCAGCGGCTCGGAAGTCGCACTGGCGCTGGAGGCGCAGGAGCTGCTCGATTCAGAAGGCATTGCGGCGCGGGTTGTGAGCATGCCGAGCTGGGAGCTGTTCGAAGAACAGTCTCAGGCGTACAAGGATGACGTCTTGCCGCCGGCGGTCCGGGCGCGTGTGGCGGTGGAGGCCGGCGTAAGCCAGGGCTGGTGGCGCTATGCCGGCGATGCGGGGCGTGTGGTAACTGTAGATAAGTTCGGCGCCTCCGCTCCCATTGGCGTCGTGATGCCGCAATACGGCTTCACGCCGGAGAACGTGGCTGCTGAAGTCCGCGCGTGTATCCAATCTGCCGGCTGACATCTCCCGCTCCTCTTGGTAGACACTTTAAGATGAGGTGCGTAGGCGGACTTCTGTTACATGAAGGCCTATTGCCTGCAACAAGTTGCAGCGTCCAGGCGGCGTCCTGAGCTCCGTCGAAGGGTTCGAGGGCGTGATTTCACCGCCTCGCACTCACATAACGCTTATCTTAAATTGTCTGTCCTCTTGGTTGAGGATTTGACAACGTGCCTGATCTATGCTAAAATCCTTGGCGCGTTATGGCGCATTCGTCTAGTGGCCTAGGATACTGCCCTCTCAAGGCAGAGACACGGGTTCGACTCCCGTATGCGCTACCAGAAGGCACCTTCTCCGGGAGGTGCCTTTTGTCATGCGTGTGGCCGAGACTTGTGTGTCATGATTTTCTCGGTCTTCTGGTGCTTGCTCAGGATCTTGCCGGCTGTCGGCCCCACTGATCTGTGTCATGCGGACTCCCAGGATTGCAGTTCGATGACGTTGCCTTCCGGATCGGTGACATAACACCAGGTAACCTGGGCGCCGCCGGCTACCTCCAGCGTGACCACCTCGCCCACGGCACGCCCGCCGGTGGCCAGCACCGTCTCCCGCGCTGCTTGCACGTCCTCAACGGCGAAGGCGATGTGTCCGAAGCCAGGGCGGTTGACGGCGGTCGCGGGCCGGCGGTCAAGCTGGTCATAGTTGAAGATTTCGAGGGTCGGACCGTCCTCGCCGTAGCCGGGCAGCCGCAGGTGGACGCCCTGGAGCCGCGCGCCTTGGAGA
>JAANWY010000159.1 GCA_018263655.1 Anaerolineales bacterium
CTACTCAGGCTACTGCCCGGCTACCGCCCTCGCAGTTGAGAAATGCGGAAAAGATGGGGGTGTGTGGGGGCGGCCGCCCCCACACACCCCCATCTTTTCCGGTCTACTTGTGTAGGCACGCAGTGCCTGAGTAGTCACCAGTTAAGATTTGCGACACAATGCAATCAGAGCAGGAAGTAGACGAGGACACCTCCCAACAGGATTGGAAGAACGAAGACGGCGGTCAAGAGACGACTATCGAACTTCAGATGCATGAAGTAGAGTGCAACCAATGCGGCTTTCCCAGCCGCAAACGCCAACAACATCAGAATCAACAGCACCCGGGGCATGGGGATGTAGGTCATGCCCACTTCGATAGCAGTGAGCAGCGCCAAGGCGGCGAAAACGGCTACGTAGTTCGGCGCCGCGTGTGAAACTTTGGCTTCAGATGAGTGGGTGGTTGCCATTGATGTCCCTCCAGAGCGATGCCCAGACATACGGGTTACCTCGTTCATATCGTGGAGCGCGGACAGCGTCGCGCGCCGGCCGCAAAGCCAACAAGACATATCAGATGAGATACACGACAGTGAAAATCACGATCCAAACCAGATCCACGAAGTGCCAATACAGGCCAACAAGCTCGACAGCCAGGTGATTTGCCTGCGTAACGCCGCCGGCTATTGCCCGCACCAACAAGAAGAAAATCCAGATGATGCCGATCAACACGTGGGTGCCGTGGAATCCGGTCAGCGTCATGAACGTGGCGCCGAACATGCCGCTAGCCGGCGTGATGCCCTCGTGCCACAGTTCGGTAAACTCGAAGAACTGGCCCATCAGGAACAGCAGCCCGAAAAAGGCCGTTGCCATCAGGAAAACCTGCATTTTCCGGCGGTCACCTTTCCGAATGGAGTCGAGGGCCAGCACCATCATGAGGCTGCTGGTGATCAGGACGAATGTCGTGAGCGTCGTCAGGGGCACGTCCAGCACCTCGTGGGCCGCCGGTCGGTTTGTGGCGTAGTGTTGGAGGTAGGCGCCGATCAGACTGCCGAAAAAGATCACCTCGGCTCCAATCAGCAGCCAGATGCCTAGCTTGCGTGGATCAATGCCAGTTGTTTCGTGTATTTCCGTTTCTTGATTCATAGTCGTCGCCTGGTTTATTAGATGATGTCGCGTCACGAATTATTCCGTGTGGATTGCTGATTCCGAACTGCTCTCGTAAGCGTTCAGTTACCCCTGCGAAGGTTTGCCAATCGCATCCGGGTTGAAAGGCCCCTCGCCCGTTGAAATCAGCCTCTTGCCTGGGCGCTGCCACGGCTACTCCCAACCTTCGCAAGGGTCCCCACTACCTAGAACGGATACCCGCTATCTCCTCCATCACCTGAACGCAGCCAGTAGACGATCAGCAGAACGCCGCCCAGTGGGATACTTATCAAGCCAAGGTACGTGACCAATCGAGCTGGGAAGTCGCGCTGCACGGTCACGTTGAACTCGACGGTCGCCGGCCCCTCCGGACCGTCGACGTTTACTGCGACGCGCTGTCGCCCGGGCGCCTCGAACGTGACCCAGGCACCGTATTGGCGCGGATCGGCGGCCTGCTCGTGCGTCGCCTGGCGGGTCAGCGCGGGACCTTCACCGTCCAGCGCGGTGACCTCCACCGTGACGCCGGCGTCCTTGACAACCAGTGCGTTGCTGCGTTTTTGAACGAGCACGCTGAAGTGGCCTTGTCCCACTTTCAGCGGAGTCGGGCTGGCTCCGACGGTCACTTCATACGGCCCGGCCGTCTCGCTCAGCATGACGCTGGTCGCCGGCCCCGGTGCAATCGTGACCAACGCGAACACCAGCGCAACGACGAACAAGATACGCCGCCGGCCTACAGAAAAGACCGTAGCAGCGACTTCAGTTGCTAGTTGTGTCGCTCGTAGTAACGGTGCGACTTCCTGAAGTCGCCTCAGTCGTTTGTGCGCCACATCGGGAACTGCTGAGTTCACTCTCATTCGGTTCACGCTAAAGCAAGTATAGAAAGACGAACAGCACGACCCAGACACCATCCAGGAAGTGCCAATACGCCGTTGCCACCGTCACCGCGAAGTGATTCGTTGGCGTGAGCTCTCCTCGAAGTGAGCGGGCAAACGCGTAGAGCATCAGACCGATGCCGATGACGATGCGCAGGGCGTGGAACCCGGTGAGTGCAAAGAACATCCCCCCGAAGGCGCGATCAAAGGGCGTGAAGCCGGCGTGCGCAAAAATGTAGCCCTGCAGGGCCAAGAAACCACCCCCCAGCAGCACGGCGACCGGCAGCCACGTTCGGAACTTGTCGCTATCGCCGGCCTGGACCGCCGAGCTGGCCTGGTGGACGGCCAGACTGCTCACGAGGAGCACAAGTGTGTTCACGCCGGCCAGCAGCGGACTCAGGTTGATGTCGCCGGCCGGCAACCAGTTGACGCCCTCAAAGCGCAGGAAGAGGTAGGCGCTGATCAAGCTGCCGAAGAACATCGTCTCCACCAGGATGACCAGCACCAGCGCCCACCAGTTGTTTGAGCGGCCGGTGCTCATCTGTCGATTCTCTCGTTCACCAATTACGCTGATTGTATCCATAGCCTGGTCCAGAATTCTAGTGGTGATCCTCGAGCCCCGTGGGTTCACGCAACCAACCCACCAGCGCGATCAGAAAGACGATGAGGCCCAGTCCTGCCAAATAGAAGCTGAAGACAATCCCTAGCACGAATAACGTGATACCAATCGTGAGCACCAAGGGCCACCAACTGGGGGATGGCAAGTGAATCTCAAGGCGATCGTTGTCGTTTTGCCGTTTTGCCATGCGTCAAGGTCCTCAGTTTACTTCAAGGGTGGGATGATGCCGACCCGATCCAAAACCATCGCCAAGAAGATCAGTGCCAGATAAAGACTTGAGAATTTGTAGAGCCGGCGCGCCGAATGCTTCGTGGCATCTTGCAGCAACCGGACGGCGAGCACCAACAGCCAACCGCCCAACAACGCGGCCGACCCCAGGTACAGAAACCCTACGGTGCGGGTCACAAAGGGCAGCAGCGTGATGGGCACCAGTATCAGGGAGTACAACACAATCTGCCGGCGCGTCTCGGCGTCACCGCGCACCACAGGCAGCATCGGCACGTGGGCGCGTTCGTAGTCCTTGCGCACCAGCAGCGTGAGCGCCCAGGTGTGAGGCGGCGTCCAGTAGAAAATAATCGCGAACAGATAGAGCCCCAACAGATCGATGCGGTTAGTCACCGCCGCCCAGCCGATCAGCGGCGGCAGCGCGCCGGCCGCCCCCCCGATCACGATGTTGTGATGGTTGAGCCGCTTCAGCACGAGGGTGTAAATGCCGGCGTAGTAGACGATACCGATCAGTGTCAGCAGGGCGCTCAACGGGTTGACGAGCACGTAGAAGACCACAACCGACAGCGTACTCAGCGTCAACCCGAAAATCAGTGCGCCACGCGGCGGGACCCGGTTTTCGGGCACGGGCCGGCGCGAGGTCCGGCTCATGACCTGATCGATGTCGCGGTCGGCGTAGGAGTTCAGCGCGCCGGAACCGCCGGCCGCCAACGCCCCCCCGACCAGCGTGTAGAACAGCAGATCGAGGGCCGGCACGCCGCGCTGCGCAATGAACATCGCACCGATCGTTGTCACCAGCAGCAGCACGATGATGAAGGGCTTGGTAAGCGCAACGTAGTTCGCGATGGACCTATGCCACGAACGCGTCGTAGTGTGTTCTTCAGACACGCCGAGCAGTTGCCGTGCAGTCGTCATCTACGCTATTTCCTTCGTTCTGGGGTAGAACGTCAACGTTGCCAATGTCGCGAGACCGCCCCACAGGACCGTCGCCAAGGCCAGGTGCAGAGCGCGCAGCGCCGCCGACAACCCCATCGTCACCTGAGCGATGCCGACAGCGAATTGGGACAAGAAGGCGCAGGCAGCCACGCCGGCCGCGACCTTCAGCGCGTCTGCCTGCGAGTACGTCCGCCAGGTTTGGGCGACGATGCCCATCACCAGCAGACCCACGATGACGGCGGCCAACCGATGAATCATGTGCAATTGCCCGAGCCAGTTTCGCGGCAGCCACACGTCGCCGCAGGCCGGGAAGCCCAGGCACGCCGGCCCGGCGCCGCTCCCTCGAACCTCAGCGCCGATGACGATGAGCCCGAAGGTTGCGAGAGTCCCTAGCGCCACCAGGCCGCGGTAGCCGCTCTGATTCCGAAGCCGCGCGCCAACCTCAGCGGCGGCCTCAAAAGTCTGCGTGGCGATGTAGAGCACGACGCCCAACAGCAGAATGGCGTTGATCAAGTGGAGCGACACGATCGCTTGAGGGAGCTCCAACAACACTGTGATACCGCCCAGGACAATCTGGATGTCTAGCAGCACTACTGCGACCAGCGCCGGCACAAAAATCGACGGCACGCGGCGGTACCGACGCCAGGCCAACACCGCCGTCAGCAAGATCAGCGGCGTGACGCCCGTCGTGACCAGGCGATGAGCGTACTCGAGAAGCGTCGGCCCGTGCAGCGGTGGGATGAGCTGACCGTGGCACAACGGCCAGTCCGGACAGCCTAACCCCGATTCGGTCACGCGCACGATCCCGCCCAGAACGATCAGGGCGTACGTGGCAATCACCGACGCAGCCGCAATCCAGCGGAAGCTTCGATCTTCACTCAATCTAACATCGGCGCGCGCCCGCTCTCGCTGGCCGACAAGTTGGGCGCCGACTCTCACGTTACTCTCAGCCATCTTGTGCTTGCTCCTTTACGCGGTATCGCTCATCCCACAGCGGTCGCCGGCTGTGCACCTCGGGTATCTGTGCAAAGTTGTAGGCCGGCGGCGGCGACGACGTGGCCCATTCCAGCGTGTTGCCTTCCCATGGATCGTCGCCGGCTTCCTCGCCTTCGCGGAACGTCTTGTAGGCATTCCACACGAATACCAGGGTGCCGGCGGCGATGATGAACGACCCAACCGTCGCCAATATGTTCCAAATCTCCCAATCCTGGCCTGGAGCGTAGGTGTAGACACGGCGCGGCATCCCTAACAAACCCAGGATGTGCATCGGGAAGAAGGTCAGGTTGAAGCCGATGAAGAAAAGCCAGAAGTGGAGCTTCCCCAACCCTTCGTCCAGCAGACGCCCGGTCAACTTCGGCCACCAGTAGTAGATGCCGGCAAACAGCGCGAACGCGCCCCCGCCGAAAAGCACGTAGTGGAAGTGTCCGACAATGTAATACGTATCATGAACCTGCCAGTCCACCGGCACCGCGGCCAGCACGACGCCGGTGATGCCACCGATAACGAACTGGCCGAGGAAGCCCAGCGCGAAGTATAGGGGGGTCTTGAAATCCAGCGAACCACCCCACAGCGTGGCCAGCCAGTTGAAGATTTTCACACCCGTCGGCACGGCGATGATCATACTCATCACCATGAAGAAGGTATTGGTCGCCAGGGTGCTGCCTACAGCGAACATGTGGTGGGCCCACACGAGGAACCCGATGGCGCCGATGGCCAAGCTAGAGTAGGCGATGAACTCATAGCCGAAGATGGGCTTCCGCGAAAAGACCGGCAGAATCTCCGAGATGGCCCCAAAGAACGGGAGAATCATGATGTAGACCTCAGGATGTCCGAAGAACCAGAATAAGTGCTGCCACAGCAACGCACTGCCGCCGGCTGCGGGATCGAAGAAATGGGTTCCAAACTGACGGTCAAACAGCAGCAAGATCACGGCCACGCTCAACGCGGTCAGCGCGAACACGATCATGAATGCCATCACTAAGATAGACCAAGTGAACAACGGAATCCGGCTCAGGGTCATACCCGGCGCCCGCATGTTGAAAATGGTGACGATGAAATTGATCGACGCGGCTGTGGATGAGACACCGAGGATGAGAATGCCCAGAATCCACAGGTCCACGCCGTAGCCGGGCGAATAGTTGACCGTTGTGAGCGGCGTGTAGCCCGTCCAGCCGCCGCTGAAGAGCCCGCCTGCAAAGAACCCGCCGTACATCACCAGTCCGCCGGCGAGGAGGGTCCACAGGCTCAGTGCGTTCAAGCGCGGGAAGGCCATGTCGCGCGCACCGATCATCAACGGTACCAAGTAGTTGCCCAAGCCGGCTCCGAACGGCATCACGACCATAAAAATCATGGTGGTGCCGTGCATCGTGAAGAGCTGGTTGTATGCGTCCGGCCCGAGTAAGCTCGCACGAGCCGTGCTGAGCTGCAGCCGCATGACCAACGCAAACACCCCGCCGACCAGCAAGTACACGAACGCCGACGCGATGTACAGCGTGCCGATCTTTTTGTGATCGACGGTCGTCAGCCATTCCTGGAGGACGGCGAGGAACGCGTCCCGCCGCCCCAATGGCAGAGCATCTACCTTCGTGTCCACGGTTCCTCCTTCTTGCGAAACACTCTATTTCAGACTTTGGAGATAAGCCACCAACGCATCGATTTGCGCTTGAGACAAATCTAGGTTAGGCATCTGGTTGCCGGGTTTGATCTCTTGCGGATTCTCAATCCAGCGTGCCATATTCTCCGGCGTGTTCTCCAGCAAGCCGGCGGCAATCGTCCTGCGGCTGCCAACGTGAGTGAGATCAGGGCCGGTCTTGCCCTGGGCGTTGGTGCCCTGAATAGCGTGGCACCCCACACAGGCGCTCTGGAAGAAGGCCTCCCGGCCGCGCTGGGCTAGATCACCGGTCACTTCGACCGGGCCGGCAGTCTGCTGCTCAGCCCAGACCTGGAACGCCGATTCGGGCTGAGCGATCACCAGAAACCGCATGTTGGCGTGTTGGGCGCCGCAGAATTCGGCACACTGGCCCTGGTAAGTGCCAGGCTCATCCACCGTAAACGAAATCCACGTTCTGCGCCCCGGCATCGCATCCACCTTGCCGGCCAGCTGTGGTACCCAGAAGCTGTGGACCACATCCGCCGACTCGATTTGAAAGCTGGTTGGGCGACCCACCGGCACGTGAAGTTCGTTGGCTGTCACAATCCCCTGGTCCGGATAGCGGAATTCCCACCACCACTGATGCCCGACGACCTGCACGTTGAGTGGATTTTGGGCCGCGCTTGGGGGCTGAGCTGCAGTGCGCATGGTCCTGAAGGTGAGAATCATGAGGATCACGACAACGATAGCGGGCGCCACGGTCCACGCGATCTCTACCGGGACACTGCCATAAATCTGACGCGGCACTTCAGCCTCATCCCTGCGCCGAAACCGAATGATAGAATAGATGAGCAGCCCCTCGACAATCACGAAGATCACGACGGCGATCCCCATGATGATATTATGCAACTGGAGAATGTCCCTGGCGCTGGACGTTGCTGGGGACAGGGGTGACGGCGGTTGCGCGAAGACAGCCGCTGGGAACATAAGGGCCAAGAACACGGCGGCGATTGCCACGATCACCCACCAGCGTGAAGCAAAGGATCTCACGATACCTCCTTGCTGCAAGTCACCGGTTACGTCACAGTGAACCAACAAAAAACTGGTGTTTACCCATAACTTGGATGTCAAGTTGTTTCACGTGTGATCTGCACGCACCTCGAACCCTTCGACGGGCTCAGGACGTCGCAAGTTCGAGCGTCCAGGAGGCTGAAACTTGTTTCAGGTCTTAGGGGTTCGGCTTTGCCTCTACTTGACAGGTGACTTATAGGTAAACACCAGAACAAAAAAGGGTTGCGAACCGTTTCCCTGTGTGCTATACTAGCCGCACAGGGTGTTCGCCACCCAGTGTCATGGCCCCGGTGGGTGCTGGCCACACGGGGCCATCTTCTATTGTCTGATCGCTCGGATGAGGTGTGATAAAAGCGGCGCCGGCTGTCTACATCCCGATTAGTTTTTCTCAGCCGGCGCTTCAACACAGCCATCCGCTTACCAGTCTACAATACATTCCTTCGCCCAATAGTGTAGCATGTTTTCGCTATTTTGTCAACTAGATAATGTAAAAATCTAAGGGGCACAGAAAAACCTGCAGAGTCCTACCGCAACCTCCTGCAGACTTTGAAGAATGGGAATTAAATAAGTGTCTTCTCAATATATGGGGGACATGTAGGACGATTTGGTAAATCGTCGGGTCGAAATACCATTTCGACCTACATAACCCCGAAACATTGAGATGATACTTAAATAACTTGCCTATTTCAGGGCACACGGTCGCGGTCAAATGTTCAAGTTATTTAATTGCTGCCCCTGAATACATCATGCCAGCCTTGATCATCGTTTCGGCCATTGGCTTCCGCCTGCTCCCGCTGGATTGCCAAATCCAAGCCGAGCTAGTGGCCGAAACGATGATCACACCCATCATGCCCGCCCCGGGACTCGAACCCGGACTGAAGGGATTTTAAGTCCCTTGCCTCTGCCGATTGGGCTAGGCGGGCGAACAACCGGGCTTTGGAACCGCTTAGTTTCGTCACCCTTCCTTTCAATCTAGATTGTAGCTGAACCCCACCTCGGAGTCAAACTTACGCAATCTAGCGCAGCAATTCTAATTATGGCGGTCAGCATGCTGACGCCGCCCTTTTTCCGGATTTCTCAACTGCGAGGGACGTCGCGAGTTCGAGCGTCCGGACGCCGCAACTTGTTGCGGGCTGAGAGCGCCGGCCACCGGCTTTACAAACTTGGGATGCACACCAATTGGACCGGCGAATGACCCGTATGCTACAATCGCATCGACTCATATACCCTCTGTTGTGGGATCGCGACGCCCTTGAGCGGGCGACAGAGGGGCGTCTCAAGCTGCGGCCCGGGCCACAGATCTCCTAGGATCCTGGCGGAGGTGGCGGCGGCGGTGGTGTGGGTGGCGGCGGTGCCTCCTGCAACTGCCCCGTGAACAGGAGGCCCATCATCAATTCCAGTGGGCCATCAAAACCCGCGATGTCCTCGGTGACGTATGCAACGATTTCGCCGGTGTGATTGGCGCCGGCAAACATTCGCCTGCTGTGGAAATTAAACAGAATCGGGCCCCGCAGGGAAGCGCTGGAGAACAACCGGTTCGACGCCAGGCGTAGTACGGCCGACGGAACAATGGACGGGCCCAGGTATGCCAAGTCGTTCCGGAACGTCGCGAGGATTGGGCCGTAGAAGAGCGCATTTCCCTCGTAGACGCGATCGTTGGTGAATGTGTAGGCCGGCGGGTAGTAGCGGGATGGCCCGCGGAAGACCCACCAGGCCGGCACTCTCACAAACGGCACCCTCTCGATCGTGTACAGCACCGCACCTGTGTGGTTAGCGCCTTCGAAAATGCGAAGACGATTGCGCCGGTAGTATGATGCTGAGGCGTCTTGTGGTCCGAACGAGCTTGCCAGAGCGACGATCACTAGAAATATGAGAAGAACACACAGCCACCACTTATGTCTCATGGGTAACATCCTTCCAAATCCGGCTCTTTGGGATTTCGCATGGTGCTCGGCTCAGATTGCCAAATCCGAGCCACATTTGGGGGACAGATGCGCTGTGCCACCAAATACGGGGATTTGGCAATCCCCTTGGAGCAGGGGCCATGCAAAATCCTAGAGACCCCCAAATCCAAAGTCGCCGAGCCGCTGGCTGTTTCCAGCGCTCTCAGACGAGGTTCTAACTCTCTTTGCAGCAGGATCGTGACGACTTGTACGATGGGAACATCCTGTCGCAGCAAGTTCCCGCTGGTACTTAGCAGAATCTGCCCCTGGGCATTGGGGCCCTCATACACGCGTTCTCGGGCGAAAGTGTATATGATGGGGGCAATAGGGTTGGCTCCCCGGTGGACGCGGATGAATCGCCCGGTCGGCTGCAGGAAGTACAGGATTTCGCCTGTCTGATTCCCGCCGGCGTATATTCGCTGTCCATCGATAGAGTACGCGAAGCGCGGGTTGACGCGGTTGAACCCGTCGAAATAATGTCTGTTGTTAAAGAGGCTTTCCGGGAAACCGACATCGTTGCCTTCGAACAGGCGATGGATCGGCGATCCCGGGTTCGGGTCGAGCTCAAGCGTCCAGAGAAGCTCACCCAGACCGGCCCGTGGGCCACTCCACAGCGAGACCTCACGCTGGAATGCGTCGGCGCCGGTGGGCATCATCCCCAAGATGACAAGCATCACGGTGGCTAGAACAGCACCGGTGGGTGCCAAAAAGGGCTTTCTCATGGCCAATCTCCTCATTTCACTGATCAGTGTGATTACTGATTGCCGGCGCTCTCTTTTGCGGCCGTCGCGTACAAGACGACGCGATGGCTATAGTTGCGGTTGATGCGATCCCACGTCCCCTTGCACGTAATCAGAGCCAGACGAGACTTACTGGCCGGTCCAAAGATTTTCTGGACCGGCGCCTCATCGTATGGATACCGTGTATGGAAATCCACAGTGTAACGGCGCTCGATGCCGTCCAAACTCAGCACAGAGATCTCATCGCCTGGCTCGAGGGATTCCAGGTCCCAAAACACGGCCGGCGCACCCGTCACGGTATCCAGGTGGCCGGCGATGACGGTGTTGCCACGTTCGCCGGGCCGGTAACCAAGCTTGTACCATGCGACGTTCTCCACGGTGGACGGTACATCCATTGCTAAGTCTTCGGTCAACCCGACGTGCTCGATGTATGCATCGATGCCGATAGACGGGATACGCAGTTGAACAGGCAGCCCCGGTCGAGGCGTCGGGCTGGGTGTGGGTGATGGCTCAGGTGTGGTAGTCGGCGCCAGCGTCGGTTGCGTCGTTGCTGAAGGCGACGGGGCATTCCCAGACCTTTCTGATCCAGCGTCTTCGATTAGCTCGGCCGCTGCCGGCTGAGCCGGTGCAACTGGGTCGTCGGCACAGCCCTGAATGCTGATGAGCAGCGCCGCGGTGAATACAACAACGATCGCTCGTACTGAGGATGTTCGGATTCTCATGGTAAGACAAGTATCCATGTAGAGGCTGAGTTTATCCGTGATCTGACTAACATTGTACGCCACCGAGGGCGCATTCCCAACTGGGCACAGACGCTTTAAGGTGAGGTGCGTAGGCGGATGTTCTGCCCCAGGATGGTCTATTGCCTGCAACAAGTTGCAGCGTCCTGGATGCTCGAACTTGCGACGTCCCTTCGGCAAGCTCAGGGCAGGCTCTGAGCGGCGTCCTGAGTTCATCGAAGCGACGTCCTGAGCTTGTCGAAGGGGGCTTGTCGAAGGGTTCGAGGGCGCGATTGCGCCGCCCTGTGCTTGACATTACGCTCATCTCAAATCGTCTCAACTCGGTAGGTCGGTCTTGCATCGTGAACTCTAAACCAGTATAATCGCTATGACGCGTTTTGTCAAAACAAGTAAGCGTTCAGCTACCCTTGCGAAGGTTAGGAAGAACCTTGGCAAGAGGCCGATTTTCGACTGGCGAGGGGCGCCTCAACCCGAAAGCGATTGGCAAACCTTCGCAAGGGTCCCCACTACCTGAACAGTTACCAATACAATACAACGGTTCTCCACACCAAGACGTTTTGAGGTATACCGATGAGTGAGATTATCCCCGAATCAGAAAAGAGATGCGTAGGTGACGTCATGATGGCCGATGTCATCACCGTCTATCCCAGCACGAGTGTCGACGAGATTGCGCGCCTGATGACGGAGCATGACATCAGTGGTTTGCCGGTGGTCGATGAGGGCGACGAGGTGCTTGGCATCGTCACGGAACTCGATATGATCGTGCGCAATACGCGCTTCAAGATGCCGGCCTTCATCGCATTTCTGGACGCCGTCATCTACTTGGAAACCCCCGGCCGGTACCGCGAACGCGTTGAGCGCGTGCTGGGCACAACGGCGCGCGAGATCATGTCGGAGCCGGCTGTCACCATCGGCCCCGATGCATCCATCGAGGATCTGACGGAGCTGATGGTGGACCGCCGCATGAACCCAGTCCCCGTCGTGGCTGCCGACCGGCTCGTCGGCATCGTCAGCCGCTCCGACATCATTCGCATCATGACCGAGGCGCAGTGATTGGATTCCGTCCTCGACGACGTTCGCAGTTCGCGCCGTCACGCCCCCCACATCGCCGCGTGGCGCCGGCTGCCGGCTCAAGCGCCACAGTACGCCGACTGGCCGCAACACCTCGACGACCGCATCGTTGACGCCGCGCGGGAGCGAGGATTCGAGCGCCCTTACACTCACCAGGCCCAGGCTATCGATGCGGTGCTGCGCGGAGAGCACGTGGTCGTCGTCACGCCGACGGCGTCGGGCAAGACGTTGGCGTACAGTCTACCGGCACTCCACACGCTGCTGAACCAGCCGGCCGCCCGCGCCCTCTATCTTTTCCCAACGAAGGCGCTGGCCCACGACCAACTGGCCGAACTCCGCGCGTGGAATGACATACTGGACGCCGACCTCCGTCCCGCCAGCTACGACGGTGACACGCCAGCCTCGTCGCGTCCCAAAATCCGCCGGCAGGCCCGCATCGTGGTCAGCAACCCCGACATGCTCCACGTGGGCATCTTGCCGCATCACACCAAGTGGTCGGAGCTTTTCCGCAACCTGCGCTTCGTCGTGCTGGACGAAATCCACACCTATCGCGGTGTCTTCGGCTCCCACACGGCCAACGTGGTGCGCCGGCTGCGTCGCATCGCGCGCTTCTACGGCAGCGACCCGCAGTTCGTCTGCTGCTCGGCCACCATCGCCAACCCCGTCGAGCTAGCCGAACGCCTCACCGAAGTCCCCGTGACTTTGGTCGACGACGATGGCTCGCCGAAGGGTGAGCGTCACGTCGTCTTCTACAACCCGCCCATCGTCGATCAGCAACTCGGCATCCGCCGCAGCGCCGTCCAGGAAACCGAGCAACTCGCCCGCCACTTCCTCCAGGCCGGCGTCCAGACCATCGTCTTCACGCGAGCTAGACAAACGACGGAACTGTTGCTGCGCTATCTGCAGACATCAGAGGTGATTCACAATTCACAATTGACAATTCACAATTCACAATTAATTCGCGGCTACCGCGGCGGCTATCGCCCCAACGAGCGCCGCGAGATCGAAGCCGGCCTGCGCGATGGCACCATCCGCGGCGTCGTGAGCACGAACGCGCTGGAGTTGGGCATCGACATTGGACAGCTCGACGCGTGCCTGATGGCCGGCTACCCCGGTACCATCGCCAGCACCTGGCAGCAGGCGGGGCGGGCCGGTCGGCGCGCGGGCGTCTCGGCGGCGGTCCTGGTCGCCAGTGGTGGTCCGCTGGATCAGTACATCGTCAAGCACCCCGATTACTTCTTCGAGCAGTCACCCGAACACGGTCTCATCAACCCCGACAACCTGCTGATTCTGCTGGATCACCTCCGCTGTGCGGCCTTCGAGCTGCCGTTTGAGGCCGGCGAGGCGTTTGGCGACCCGCTGCGTCCACAAAAGCATCATCAACCCTCATCCCAGGCGAACCGCGCCGAGATGATGTGCGAAATCCTTGACTACCTGGTCGATGCCGGCGACCTCCACCGCGTGGGCGACGTCTACTACTGGATGTCGGACAACTATCCGGCTGAGGGGGTGAGCCTGCGCTCGGCCGGCCCCGACAACGTCGTCATCGTCGACGCCACGAATCCAGAGCAGCCGCAGGCGCTGGGCACCGTCGAGCGCAGCAGCGCGCCGCAGACGGTGCACGAGGGCGCCGTCTACCTGCACGACGGCGATGCCTATCTCATCGACCGGCTGGATTGGGAGGCCGGCCAGGCCTTCGCCCGCGCCGTCGACGCCGACTACTACACGCGCGCCAGCGTCAGCGTGGACGTGCGGCCGGCCGACGTGTTCGACGAGCAGGCGACTTCTGGCGCCGACGTCGGCTACGGCGAGGTGCAGGTAACGAGTAAGGCGACCAGCTTCCGCAAGGTGCGCTTCTACACGCAGGAGACGCTGGGCTGGGGCGACATCGAGCTGCCGGAGCAGACGATGCTGACCACGGGGTACTGGTTTGCGCTGGATGAGGCAACGGTGGAGCGGCTGCGGGAGGCCGGCTGGTGGCAGTTCGATCCGGTGGGCTATCGCGGCCCCAACTGGCAGCAACAGCGTGACGCGGCGCGCAAGCGGGATGGTTATGTGTGCCGGCACTGCGACGCGCCCGAGCGCCCCGACCGCCAGCACGACATCCACCACCTCCAGCCCTTCCGCGACTTCGGCTACGTGGCCGGCGAGAACGAGCGCTACCGCGCCGCCAACCAGCTCGACAACCTGATCACGCTGTGTCGCGCCTGCCACCGCAAGGCCGAGAACGCCCAGCGGTTCCAGGGTGCGCTTACAGGGCTGGGCCACGTGCTGGGTCACGTCGCGCCGCTGTTCTTGATGTGCGACTACCGCGACATCGGCATCCAGGCCGAGGCACAGGCGGCGTGGAGCAAGCGCCCGACGGTGACGGTGTACGAGCGGGCGCCGGCCGGCGTCGGGTTCAGCGAGATGCTGTTTCGGCTGCATGGCCGGCTGCTGTCCACGGCGCAAGAGCTCATCCGCGACTGCGCCTGCGACCGAGGCTGCCCCTCCTGCGTCGGCCCGGTCGGCGAGGTTGGTGAGGACGCCAAGGCGTACACGCTGGTGATTCTGGCCGAGTTGGTTGAAAGTTAGAAGGCTGGAAGGTTGAAGGTTGAAGGTTGAAGGTTGAAGGTTACGGTTGTTTCCCTCTTGCCTGCTGGGTACCGCGATCGCGGCCTGGAGCGTCGATGACTGCCCTAAACTCCCCATAATCCAGCCAAATCACAGCGCAGTCGACACACACGTCGATCACGACGTTGCCCGGGCCGGCGTAAGGGTGGGTGTCCATCGATTGATTGCACATAGGGCAGAGGGTCCGCCGTTGACACGCCTCCCGATTCAGGGGGCGAGGTGGGTTCGGAGGACCGGACGCACGAGCGCGGAGCTGCTCGACAGCCTTAGCAAAGGCCCACTGGTTCATCAGCACGCCTCGGCACTTGTCGCAATGCAGTGCCGGCTGCTCCTCCAATGAAGCGGAGACCAGCGGAGCCCGACAGATGGGGCAGGTCAAAGCGGTGGGCTCTCCGAGCACTCGAACACCGTCGTCGGATTCCTCGGGGAAGTGGAACGATGAACAGTACTCGCAGAAGAGGTAGTCTCCATTTCGCATGACCTTCATGGGAGCTCCGCAGTTCCGACAGTTCAACGGCTCACCTCCTTGAGAATCGGTGGCAAATTGAGCATGGCGGGCTCTATAAATGATACATGACGATAGCTGCAGCAAGGTGAAGCCACTGTGAAAGTCAGCTAAAACCTGCAAGCTATCTGACCTTCAACCTTCAACTTTCAACCGAGAAGGCTCCACCTCCCGCTCGCGCCACTGGAGCGTGTACAGCTTGAAATAGGCGCCGCCGCGCGCCAGCAGCTCCTCGTGGGCGCCCACCGTCTTCGCTGCCTCGACCATCGCCTCGTCACCCGCGTTCAGCCGGCCGTACCGAATGTTGTCCGCAATCGTGCCGTTGAAGAGAAACGTCTCCTGCAGCGTGTTGTAGCGCCGCGCCAGGTCGCGGATCGGATCGAAGGGTATGATCATCGTTTCGGCCACTAGCTCGGCTTGGATTTGGCAATCCAGCGAGAGCGGGCGGAAGCCAATGGCCGAAACGATGATCAAGGCCATTGATCACCTCGCAGAGGTTCTCGATGATTCCCCGTTATCTGGACTCTGAGACCCTCCTAGAGATCTCTTATGACCATTCATCCAACTGCCCTACTCTACTTGTTGTCTCTCTCTTTGACACTATGGTGTCAACGTGGTATGATACCCGTGGAGGTGAAAAACATAACCAAGAAGCGTACTCAGGTCTATGCCGATGGGGAGATTGCTTCGTCGTGCCTCCTCGCAATGACATCCGGGTAAGCAGAGTCAAAAACATTATCTGAACCTCTATATCTGGCGTATGCTCAGTTGAATGACTGTGCTTTCTGGACAGCCGACGAGAAGCTGTACAATGCTGTCAAAGACGAGCTGGATTGGGTACAGTGAACCGGTGACTATAGTCCCGGCGAGGGTGGTAAGAGAGGGTAATTTTGACTTTTTGATCTTTAAGGAGTATTCTCCTCTTCATCTTGAAGTTAGAACTTGAATCTGTGGAACTTCAACCGAGCTTATGACCGAGCTTATGTTTGAAGACAACGTTACTCTTAAACTCAACATCGTGACGTTCATCGTCGCGGCAGGCTTCTTCGGCTATGTTCTGTTGCTGGCTCCGGGGTTTGAGCCAGCAACATCCGTTGGCGCCACGCCCGACACACCGACCATGCCAGCTTCGCCTCCGCCTACGAGACAACACACCGATGAACCTATTGCTGCCACGGTCACTCTATCGGCAACACCGACGCCTACCCTGACATATACATATACATTGACACTGACTCCGACCAGGATCCCGACATCGACATCGACATCGACACCAACACCACACACCGTAACGCCAACAGCGTCCCCCACATCTGTGCCCGAGGTGCGCCACGTTGTCGCGGCGGGCGACGTGCTGTCCGCTATCGCGGCGCAGTACGGTGTCACGGCTGAAGCTATCATAGCGGCCAATGACTTAGAAGATCCCAATCGGCTGGAGATCGGGCAGGAGCTGGTTATTCCTGCCCCGGCGGCGACGTCAACACCGTAGGATGCAGGGCAACCAAGTGCAAGTAACCTTCCTTTACGGTAACTACTCAGGATGCTAGTCTTGGTAAGCCTGAGTAGCTTGACAATGTCACATTAACATAACAGTGACTCTTTGATCGCCGAAGGTCTCCTGACCGAGGCGAAATGGGCCCTTCGTCAGGCTCAGGACGCCGCTCGGTCAGGAGACCTTCGCCCAACGTGGGGGGTAATGTGACATTGTCAAGGTAGTCACCCTTCATGATTGTTTTAGGCCAAGGCCATATCTAATGGTGGCAAGTTGCGTTGAATAGAAAGGGCCATCGAACGAACACCTTGTATTTGAGAAGACAGAGAGAGAGATCGCCTCGTGGAACTCAGAGAATATACCGCTATTATCTGGCACTGGCTGTGGTTGATCTGCCTGGGCACCCTGCTGGCCGGCGGCACCGCCTTTATCGTCAGCCGGCAGATGACGCCCATCTACCAGGCCTCGTCTACCCTGCTCATCAACCAGGCCCGCACGCCTAGCACCACTGACTATTCAAGCATCATCGCCAGCGAGCGTATCGCCAAGACCTACGCCGAGCTCATGACCCAGCGCCCCATCCTGGAACTGGTCGCACAGGAAATCGGCATCGATCCGGAGCGCTTCGTCGAGGACATCCAGGTGACGCCGGTGCGCGACACGCAGCTCATCGAGATCAGCATCGAAGATCCGTCGCCGCGGATCGCGGCGCAGGTGGCCAACATCTTACCCCAGATCTTCATTCAAGAGAATGAGAAGACCCAGTCGGCGCGTTTCGCCGCCTCCAAAGCCACCCTGTCGAACCAGCTCGAGGCGCTGAACGGCGACATCGAAAAGACCCAGGCGACCATCGAAGAACTCGGCGATCCGGAGACGACGGCGCAGCAGGCGGAGCTCACCCGCCTCAAGAGTACGCTGACCCAGTATCAGAGCAGCTACGCCAACTTGCTGCAGAGCTATGAGAACCTGCGCCTGGCCGAGGCCCAGGCCCTGGACACCGTTATCGTGGTCGAGCCGGCCAACGCACCCAAGTACCCGGTTCGCCCCCGCACCAAGCTGAACACGCTGCTGGCCGGCGTGGTGGGCGCCATGCTGGCCACGGGCGTCGCCTTCCTCATCGAATACCTGGACGATACCGTCAAGAGCCCCGACGACCTCCAACAGGCGTTGGGGTTGTCTACCCTGGGCATCATCGCCCGCATCCAGGGCGAAGACCCGAGGGAACGCGTGGTCGCCGCCCGGCAGCCGCGCTCCCCCATCTCCGAGGCCTACCGCACGCTGCGCACCAACCTGGAGTTCTCGGCGGTGGACACCGGCTTGCGCACCTTGCTGGTGACCAGCCCCAACCCGCAGGAGGGGAAGACCACCACCGCCGGCAACCTGGCTGTCGTCATGGCCCAGGGAGGCAAAGACGTCATCTTGGTGGACGCCGACATGCGCCGGCCCATGGTGCACAACTTGTTCGGGCAGTCGAACAACTACGGCGTGACGACAGCCATCATGCAGGCCGACGCGCCGCCGTGCGAGTACCTCCAGGAGACCGACGTGCCCAACCTGCGCCTGATGACGACCGGCTCGATCCCACCCAACCCGGCCGAAGTCCTGGGCTCGCACCGCATGCAGGAGATCGTCGATCAGCTCAAGGACGAAGCCGACGTCGTGATCTTCGACACACCGCCGGCTCTCGCCGTGACCGACGCGGCCGTGTTGTCCACCAAGGTGGACGGCGTGGTTTTGGTGGTCGAGATGGGGCGCACGCGTCGCGAGGGGGCCTATCGGGCGATGGACGCGCTGAGCCGGGTGGATGCGCCGCTGCTGGGCGCGGTGTTGAACCGCGTGTCGTCTGGACGTGGGCGCGGGTATTACTACTACAGGTATTACGAGTACGACGGCTACTATGCCTCCGAAGCGGACACCCGCGAGGCAGATACCCGCGACGAGGGTGAACCGAGCCTCGACGGCCGGCGGGATGGGCGCGAGCGCCGCCGGCGAAGGCCCGGTATAGCGAGCTCCCTCCAGCGTTGGTGGGATCGGTTGTGAATTTTGAATTTCGGATTTTGTCTCAAAGCGAACGCCTGGCCGTGAACGACCAGGCTCAAATACGAAGCCCGGCCGGCTAGTCTAGCTCGAAGAGCTTCGTGTTTTAGCCCGGGGCTTGAGCCCTGGGCTATCCTGTCGCCTCCAGCGAACTTTGCAGAATCATCAGCTCCAGCATAAAGACCGCGAAACGCCGAAGAAAATAAGTAACTGTTCAGGTAGTGGGGACCCTTGCGAAGGTTTGCCAATCGCTTTCGGGTTGAGGCGCCCCTCGCCAGTCGAAAATCGGCCTCTTGCCAAGGTTCTCCCTAACCTTCGCAAGGGTAGCTGAACGCTTACGAAAATAATTTACAATTGCCAATTCACAATTCACAATTAGAAGGTGGTATCTTCAGCCCCAATTACAGATTTCACCTTCCCTCCCATTGCCGAGGTCAAGTCCGCGTATCAGCAGGTGGAGGAAGCACACGAGAGGCCAGTGCCGGCAGAAAACGACGTGCTCACCCCAGAGCAGCGGCGGACGATGAGGCGTCACGAGATGACGAGGGGAGAGCTGGCCACCGGCTATAAGAACCCGGTGCAGTGGACCGAACACCCGTGCGTGGTCATCGCCGGCAGCGGTATGTGCAACGGCGGCCGCATCGTCAACTACCCTTCGACAGCACTTCGACAGGCTCAGGACAAGGCTCAGGACAGGCCTGAAAGCGCTGATCGAGGACGAGCGCACCGACATCCTGTTCGTCGGCTACCAGGCGCACGGCGCGTCATCCAGAAATCGGTTGTCGAGTACGAAAACAGCCGAAATCCATTTAACACAGATCGAGAGCCCAATGTGACGGATGACGGGTTCCTTTACAAAGATTTGACCTACGCGATCATTGGCGCGGCGATGGAAGTACACCGCACTCTTGGGTCTGGCTTCCTCGAATCCGTTTTTGTATGGCATCAATCCCATGACCGGTGTGGTCGAGGGCTTCCGCTGGGCTTGGTAGACTTGGCGGCCGCTGCTGGGGACAGAGACGGCGCCAGGCCCGATTGTCCTCGTTTCGGCATTGGTGGCCGTGGGGTTGCTGGTCAGTGGAGCGTACTATTTCCGGCGGATGGAAAAGACATTTGCGGATGTGGTATAATACCAATTGCAAATCGCGGATTGCAAACTAAGCAGAGGAGGGTGACAATGGACACATTGTATAAACTGGAGGTTCTCAAAGATACTTATTCCGACGAAGCTGAACTGGATCTGATTTTAGGGAAGCTGCTGGACGTTTCTCTCAGTCAGCATCGGCTACGCCTGGAGCGGTATGAGCGCGACCTGCGCGAGTTTGAGAGGCGTTACGGTATGGAATCTGCGGCGTTCTACCGCCGTTTTGAGGCCGGGGAACTGGGCGATGCGATGGACTTCTTTGAATGGGCCGGCTTGTACGAACTTCGCCAGGACATCTTGGAGAAAATCCGGCGACTGGAGCCAGTTTTGTGAAAAACGCGAGCGATTACTGACCGCGTTGGACAACGCGGCCTTGATCATCGTTTCGGCCATTGGCTTCCGCCTGCTCCCGCTGGATTGCCAAATCCAG
>JAANWY010000016.1 GCA_018263655.1 Anaerolineales bacterium
CCTGAGTTCATCGAAGGGGGTGCGGCTTGTTCGAAGAACCGTCGCAAACCCGCACCCTTCGATACGGTCTCCACTTCGTTTCGACCTACTCAGGATGCTAGTCCTGATACCTCCTGAACGGTTACCACGAACAAGCGTCGCTCTCACGCGGCCAGCCACGAGAAGTCAGCTTGCAAAGCTCCGATCGTCTCTGAGACGATCGGAGCTTTGCTTTTCCGAGCTTCATGTCTATCCTTGATCGACGTCCGCCACGCATTCGTCGTCTCCTGGAGGTCAGGGCTACGGGCGGCACTACATTACGTAGCCGTCGTCGAGCTCCAGGTATTGTACGCCGGCCACCAGGAAGCGGCGCTTGGTGCGGTTGATGGCCTCGCTGGCGCGCTGGATGTACTCGGCGGGGTTGTGGAAGACCTGGTCCAGGTTGCGCCTCGATACCCAACTCTTGCTGCACGTAGTCCCAGTCCACGACGCTTTACCCCTACCTCCTGAAAACAGCCCGCCCGCGATCCAACGGCACCGTTAGTGATTTGACCGGTCGGCGCTTCAGCTATATGATCCATGCCTCCGCCTCCCTTTTGCGGAGCCAATTCACCTGGACCAAACGCTTGAAGGAATTGTGGGGCAAGTGGAGGTCCCCAACGCATGAACGAGCCCATAATCTTCGAAGCCCACACGAGCTACGTGCTGGGACTGAAGTTCACCCGCGACAGTCAGACCCTTATCTCGGCCGGCATGGACAACGTGGTCAAGCTGTGGTCCGTGCCCGACTGGGAGCTGATTCACACGTTCGAGGGACACGCGAACAGCGTCAACAGCTTCTCTCTCTCACCCGACGAGAAAACGCTGGCAACAGGATCGTCGGACAACACCGTGCGGCTGTGGTCGTTTCCCACTGGCGAGCTCTTGCACACGCTGCAGGACCGCAAGAAGACAGTGTCGTCGGTGCAGATTTCGCCCGACGGGGAGTGGGTGGCCGCCGGCTCCTACGGCGGTCGTGCGGCCGTCTGGACGCTGGCCGGCGAGGAAGTCGTCGGCATCAGGGCCAGCCAGAAGAACCTGTCGTCGGTGGCCTTCTCGCCAGACGCGATGTTGCTGGCGACGTCGGGTCTGGGCCCGGAGATCGGATTGTGGTCGCTGCCGGCCGGCGATCAGGTCAAAACGCTGACAACCGACGATGTGGCTGTCGGATCGCTCACCTTCATCGATGAGGGCCAGCATCTGGTCGCCCTCGGCTACGAGGGACCGCTCAGGTTCTGGGATACTGCGACCTGGCCGGAAGTGCGCACCCTCGAGTTCGGCGAGGATGTGGTCCGCGGCTTCGGATTCTCGCCGGACGAGCAAACCATTGCCCTCAGCATGGAGAGCAAAGTGCAACTGCGCTCCGTCGAGAACTGGGAGCTGCAAAAAGAACTTCCCGTCAGCACGAAGGTGATCAACGGCATGGCATTTTCGCCGGATGGTGGGTGGTTCGCTGCCGGCGCCGCCGACAAGAAGATTCGCGTTTGGAGATTGGAGACTGGCATTCACAAGGTGAAGAAATCTCAAATCTTGAATCTCCAATTTCCATCTACCAGAGAGGAGAAGACACTCGTGAAACCCTTTGAGATTGCGGCGGTGCAAGCCGCACCCGTATTCATGGATCGCGCAGCGACGGTCGAGAAAGCCTGTGGCTTGATCGCCGAAGCTGGCCACAACGGCGCACGCCTCGTCGTCTTTCCCGAGGCCTTCATCCCGACCTATCCTGACTGGGTGTGGGCCATTCCGCCGAGCCAGGGCCGGCTGTTGAGCGAGCTCTACGCAGAGCTGGTCGATCAGTCGGTGACGATCCCGAGCCCCGCTACGGATCGGCTGTGCGCGGCGGCGAAGGCGGCCGGCACCTACGTCGTGATAGGCCTCAACGAGCGCAACACCGAGGCCAGCGACGCCAGCCTGTACAACACATTGCTCTATATCGACGCTGAGGGCGAGATCTTGGGTAAGCATCAGAAGCTGGTGCCGACGGCGCCAGAGCGCATGGTGTGGGCGCCGGGCAGCGGTAGCACCCTGGAAGCCTACGACACCGAGCTCGGCAAAATCGGCGGGCTGATCTGCTGGGAGAACTACATGCCGCTGGCCCGCTACGCCATGTACGCTTGGGGCGTGCAGCTCTATCTCGCTCCGACGTGGGATCGCGGCGAGCCGTGGCACTCGACGCTGCGCCACATCGCGAAGGAAGGTCGTGTGTTCGTCGTGGGTTGCTGCATCGCCATGCGCACCGACGACATCCCCGACCGTTACGAGTTCAAGGCGGCATACTACGCCGACGCGCCGGAGTGGATCAACGCCGGCGACAGCGCCATCGTCAACCCCGACGGGCACATCATCGCCGGCCCACTCCACAAAGAGGAGGGCATTCTGTACGCTGAAATCGATCCGCAGCAGATGCGGGGACCCAAATGGAACCTGGACGTGGCCGGCCACTACGCGCGCCCCGACGTGTTTCAGCTCACCGTGAACCGGAACATGCGGCCCATGATGTCTACCGTGGACGAGCCGACCGACGAGCAGCAGATCGACACCGAGCTGGCGCGATCAGGAGACCGGCCAGAGCGGTATTTTCATAGTAGGGAGTAGGAGACAGTGAAAGAGTTGATGATAGCAGCCAGCGAACGCTCCGTTCGGTATCTGGAGGCGCTGAATCAGCGCCGCGTCGCACCGACAGCCGAAGCCGTCGACCGTCTCGGAGAACTTGGTGGCCCACTGCCAGATGAACCAACGGACCCGAAGCGGGTCCTGGCCTTCCTCGACGATATCGGCTCGCCAGCAACAGTGGCCTCGGCCGGCGGGCGGTACTTCGGTTTCGTGATCGGTGGCGCGCTGCCGGCGACTGTAGCAGCGAACTGGCTCGCTGGAGCATGGGAGCAGAACGCGGGACTTATCGCAACCTCTCCCGTCGCTGCTGCTTTGGAAGGGATTGCACTGCAGTGGCTCGTCGATGTGCTTCCGTTGCCCTCGGAGGCCGGCGGCGGGTTTGTGACGGGTGCTACGATGGCGAACTTCACCGCGCTCGCAGCCGCGCGGCACGTATTGCTGCGCCGGCAAGGCTGGGACGTGGAAGCACAGGGGCTGTTTGGCGCACCCCCACTGACCGTCGTTGTTGGCCAAGAAGTGCACGTTAGCGTGCTGAAAGCTCTCAGCCTCCTGGGGTTGGGGCACAAGCGCGTGGTGCAGGTACCCGTGGACGGACAAGGCCGCATGCGGGCCGACGCTTTCCCCGAGCTCTCGGATTCAACTATTGTGTGTATTCAGGCCGGCAACGTCAACAGCGGCGCCTTCGATCCGGCGGAAGAGGTTTGCACCACGGCCCACGAGGCCGGCGCCTGGGTGCACGTCGACGGTGCGTTTGGCCTCTGGGCGGCTGCGGCCCCCGAGCGCGCTTACCTCACCGCCGGCATTGAAAAGGCAGATTCTTGGGCGACGGATGCGCATAAGTGGCTGAACGTACCCTACGACAGTGGGCTGGTGTTCTGTCGTAATCCGGCATATCTACGCGCTGCGATGTCCACGCAGGCGGCCTATCTTATCCAGGAGGAGCGACGCGAGCCTTATCAGTACACGCCGGAGATGTCACGGCGAGCGCGTGGGATCGAGGTTTGGGCAGCCCTTCGATCGCTGGGTCGATCTGGACTGGCTGACTTGATCGAGCGGATGTGCCGGCACGCGTCGCGCTTTGCCGAAGGCTTGCAGGCAGGCGGATACGACGTTCTCAACGACGTGCTACTCAATCAAGTGCTGGTCTCGTTTGGCGATGCAGAAACGACACGACGGGTGATTGCCGGCGTGCAGGCAGACGGCACGTGCTGGTGCGGCGGCACGACTTGGCAAGGTCACACCGCCATGCGCATTAGCGTGTCTTCCTGGGCCACGACCCAAGACGACGTCGAGCAGAGCCTGGCTGCGATACTGCGCGTGGCCAAAGAGCAAGGCTCAACCTGATCGAGCCGTTCGTCACCTACGTCGTGCTCATCGTCAGTACGCTGATCGTGTCCGTGCCGTCCCTGGTGTGGCCTCGGCTCAATTACGTATCACGATCCTGAGGCGCTCGCACAGCCGATTCGGTCAATCCTGAAATTCGTTGTGAAGGACGGCGGCAAAATGCGCCTCAACAAAAGTGGGAAGTTTTTTGACGAACCCTAACCGAACACAGAGAGGGTTGACGAATATGACTGGTAAACCGGAAGCAGGCACGGTCGCCGTACTCGGCGTGCCGTTTGATGCGAACTCCTCGTGTAACCGTGAAGCTAACCATTTTCGCGCGTGCCATTCAACACTCCTTGTTTCGTATGTCATTTGTAGTAAGCTACGTAGCACAGCGGAGTAGCGCATGACGGCACTCCGCTGCGCTGCGTGCCTGACTACGAACGGTCCCCCAACAATCCTTGGAGATTCAAAATTGCGGCTTCCTTGTCCAGCGGCTCGTTGTTGTTGCCGCACTTGGGGCTCTGGATGCACGAGGGGCAGCCGGCCTCGCAGGGGCAATCCCGAATCGTCTCCAGCGTCGCCTGCCACAGCTCCGGCAGCAGCTCGAAGCCCTTCTCGGCGATGCCAACGCCGCCGGGGTAGCTGTCGTAGATGAAGATCTGCGGCAGGCCGGTGTCGGCGTGAGTCGGCGTGGACAGGCCGCCCAGGTCCCAGCGGTCGCACATGGCGAACAGTGGCAGGATGCCGATGGCAGCGTGCTCGACAGCGTGGATGCCGCCGAGGAAGTCGAGCTTTCGCCGGCCTGTCTGCGTGCTCCGCACAGGCAGGCGGACCGCTTCAATGACGGCCGGTGGGATGTCCCACCACATGGCGCGTGTCTCGAAATGGGTCGGGGGCAGGTCCAGAAACTCTTCGCCGAGCACCATCTCGGTAAATTGCTTCTTCTTTCGGTAGCCGACCACGTGCTCCGTCACCGCCACCTCGCCGAAGTGGGCGGTGGTGGCGCCGGCTTCGCGCTCCTCCAGCGGCTCGATGATGCGCACATCGTTGATCTGGCGCGGCTCGGTGTAGTAGTTCACGTCCACCGGCTTGGCGCGCGCGATCTGATTCAACTGATCCAGCTCCGTGACCAGATATGATTCGCCCTGGTGCAGGTAGATGGCGCCGGGGTGCACGCGCATGAAGGCCATCGACGCCTCGATCTCCTCGATCCGCTCCCCCGATTCCTGGTCGATGAGCTGATACCGCCCCTCGCCGATGGAGCGGATGCTCACCTTCTGCGCCGGGTAGTCGAAGCCGCGATAGTACCAGCGCTCGCGGCGGTACTCCAGGGCGTTGTTACGCTCCAGGTTGATCATCGCCTGGACGAATCCCTCGCCAAACAGCTTCTCATCGCGCGCCGTAATCGGCAGTTCGTAGGCGGCGCACGGCAAGTGCTTCTCCAGGATATACACATTGTCGGGATCGATGAGGGCATGCTCGTGGGAGCGACCGAAGAGCTCGTCCGGATGGCGCATGAAGTACTGGTCGAGCGGGCCATCCAGGCCGATGAGGATGGAGAGAGATTCGCGCACGCCGCGGCCGGCACGCCCCGCCTGTTGCCACGTGCTGGCAATCGTGCCCGGATAGCCCACCTGCACCGTGGCGTCCAGGCTGCCGATGTCGATGCCAAGCTCCAGAGCGTTGGTGGCCGTCACCCCCAGGAGCCGGCCGTTGAACAGCGCTCGCTCGATCTCCCGTCGCTCCTTCGGCAGGTAGCCGGCGCGATACGAATTGATCAAGCGCTTGAGCTGCGGCGCTTCGTCGTCAAGGCGGTTGCGGGCGTACATCAGAATCAGCTCGGCGATCTTGCGCGCCTTGACAAAAGTGATATTGCGCAGGCCGTACTGGACAAGCTCGACGAAGAGGTTGGTGGCTTCAATGTTGGCCGAGCGACGGCTGGTCTTGGCCTCGTCGAGGAGGGGCGGGTTCCACAACACGAACTGCTTCTCACCACGCGGCGAGCCGTCGTCATCGACCACGGTGGCCGGCACCGAGGTGAGCCGCTCCACGTGTTCAGCTGGGTTGGCGATGGTGGCGGAGCAGCAGATGAACTGCGGATCGGCGCCGTAGAAGCGACACACACGGCGCAGCCGGCGCAGCACGTTCGACACCTGCGATCCGAACACACCACGATAGACGTGGGCCTCGTCGACGACCACGTACTTCAGGTGAGCGAAGAACTGGGACCACAAATTGTGGTTCGGTAAGATACCGATGTGGAGCATGTCGGGATTGGTGAGGATGATGGCCGCCTGTTTACGAATCTCGCCCCGGTCGGACTTGGGGGTGTCGCCGTCGTAGGTAGCGAAACGCACGCGGCGCAGCGGGCCGGCCGTCAGCTCGCCCAGCGCGCGGAGTTGGTCCTGAGCCAGAGCCTTGGTGGGGAAGAGGTAGAGGGCGCGCGCGTGGGGGATGCTGGTAATGGCCTCCAGTGCCGGCACGTTGTAGGCCAACGTCTTGCCGCTGGCGGTGGACGTGGCCACGACGACGTTCTGTCCCTCCCGCACCGCGTTGATGGCCATGGCCTGGTGCGTGTAGAAGTGCTTGATGCCAAGTTCGTCCAGGGCTTGTTGGAGGCGGCGCGGCAGCCCGCGGCGGAGCCGACCGTAGCGCGCCTCCCGCGCCGGCAAGCGCTCCACGTGTTCAATCTGATCTTTGTAGAACGATTGTTGGGTGAGGTGCCGTACGAATGGATCGATGCTGGGTGAATCGACAGCCGGCGCGCGGACGGATTGTGCCATAAAGTGTCCTCTTTGGGTTGATTGGATCAAATGTTCTGAGCGTAAGAATAGCTGAACGGGAAGGTGGTGTCAAAGAAGGCAACGTAGAGCATCCCAGTTTGTGGGACGGGGGTAGAGTCAGTCATCTTAACCTCGGAACCCCAAAGAGCATACTTAGGGACTTCCAGGGAAATAAACCTCCCAAAAATGGCCTGTTTCCCTCAGAAATCTTGGGTTTTTGGGAGGTTTTAAATTCTGGAATCCCCTTACACTGTAAGTGACTACTCAGGCACTTCGTGCCTACACGAGAAGAGACCGGGAAAGATGGGGGTGTGGGGGGCGGCCGCCCCCCACCGACCCCTTTTTCCGCATTTCTCAACTGCGAGGGTGGTAGCCGGGCAATAGCTTGAGTAGTTACCTTGGAAATAGATCGAGGACAGCGCCGGATTATCTCAAACCGGCACGAGCCGCGCTGATAGGCGTAGATGGAACTTTCGCACGGCAAGTTGCAGGGTTCATAGAGGAGTACCGGCCGGCCTTGGAAGCGCTCGCAAAGAGCGGGAATTGCTGATCCTTGCTGTGAAGATTACTGCTCCTTGCGTTCCCGCTCCAAGATCCAGATCAACACCCACGCCGTGGCGAAGCCGGCCGCCGCACCCACGACACCGCCGGCAGCCACACCCCCGTACAAGTTGCGCGTCGCCGTGCTGCGCAATCGCTTCACCTCTTCTTCTAGATGCGTCAGACGATCTGCCGCCCCGGTTGGAAGCTGCTCTCGGAGCCCGGAAACCTCTTGCATAAGATCCGGAATCTCGTGGCGCGTGTGAATCGTGTCCCGGTGGCAACTAGCACAGGCGTCTGTGGAAACGGTGAGCGTGTGTCCTGTCGAGACTCGTCCCTCCACCATCGACTGACCAGGCGGTGTGTGCATATGACACGTCTCACAGTCAGCGCCGACCTTGGCGTGCGTAGCGTGGGCGAAGTCCTCATAGCGCTCGGTGTGGCAGGACGCACATGGAAGCCGGCCATCGGACATGGTGTGCGATTGGGAATGAACAGCATGGCAGCTTGTGCAGGTTACTCCCTGTTGAGCGTGGACACTCACCTGCCACTCATTGTGAGTTGTCCAGTGGCAGTCGCCGCAGGCCTGAGGTTCGTGAGCTATGACCATGACCGAGGGCGGATGACGGGGGTTGAAAGGACCGTGACAGCTTTCGCAGCTAACGCCCTCCAGCGCCGTTTGACCGCTCTCGGGATCGTAGCCGGTGGTGTGACACGCGAGGCAAGATGCGGGCCGGCCACGGGCAGACCAAGTCTCCCTGAACGACTCGACCGACGAGGCCAGGGCGTGGTCAGTCCCGGCCCAGGCTTCATACTTAGTTGGATGGCACTCGACACAAGCCCCAGGCCCCTGGTAAGTGGTATCCGTAGTCGTGGCGAGAGGCAGGCGCGAGGCGGCGGTACGCGTCACGAAGGATACCCCGAGAACGAGAGCGGCGATGGCTGCGCAGAGACTACCTAGGCCTAGAACGCGTTTCCATCCTTGCATTTCCTTACCTCCACCAAATCTGCGGCCTCAGTTCTGGCTTCCCCAGCCATAGCCATGGAAACATCACACCTCTCACTAAAGATGCTCCCTATTCGTAACTACTCAGGCTATTGCCCGGCTACCACCCTCGCAGTTGAGAAATACGGAAAAGATGGGGGTGTGGGGGGCGGCCGCCCCCCACACCCCCATCTTTTCCGGTCTCTTCTTGTGTAGGCACGAAGTGCCTGAGTAGCTTGACATTGTTAGATTGCGTCTCGCGATGGGCGAAGGTCTCCCGACTGAGCCCGTTTCGCCTCGGTCAGGAGACCTTCGGCGATCAAAAGACCGTCGCGGAGGCAAATCTAACAATGTCAAGGT
>JAANWY010000160.1 GCA_018263655.1 Anaerolineales bacterium
TTCGAACAAGCCGCACCCCCTTCGATGAACTCAGGACGTCGCTTCGATACGACCTCGGCTTCGCCTCGGTCTACTCAGGCGGCGTCCTGAGCGGCGTCCTGAGCCTGTCGAAGGGCCTGTCGAAGGGCCTGTCGAAGGGATGCTCCATGGGTTGCCCCCTGAACGCTTACAAATTAAGAACTGCTGGCGACTTAGGTGCGCGAAAATGTTATCAAGTGATCGGGAGACCTCGCCCAACGCTACGGCAATTCGCGTTTGGACATCGCCTCGGATCGGTGTATGATTGTGTCGGCTCTCAAGCGTGATCTACTCATTTGATGCGTTGAAGTCAGGATTCGTTACGTAGATACTTTCATTAGAGAGGTAACCGATGTTTCCAGGTTTTCGATTCGGGGATGGGCAGCTAAATCGTCCTGAGGAGATCCCGGACGTGATACCCATCCTCCCGTTGCGTAATACGGTAGCGTTTCCCTACGGCGTAATGCCCATTGCTGTGGGGATTCCACGTTCAGTACAACTCATCGAGGAAGCTGTCGAGGGAGATCGCCTCATCGGTCTAGTTGCGATGAAGCAGCCCGAACTGGACGAACCTGGCCCGCAGGACGTATATCAGGTTGGAACCTTGGCCTTTGTCCAGCGCGTTATTCCGGGTGACGATGATCAAGATGCTGCGCTGCAGGTGATCATCCAGGGCGTTGAGCGCTTCAAGGTCGAGGAGTGGTTGCCGGCTGCCCCCTACCTTCGGGCTCAGGTGCAGCTTGCGCCTGAGAGCGTTGAGGAATCGCTAGAGGTGGATGCCCTCACGCGTAGCTTGTTCGAGCTGGCGCGCCGGCTCGCGAATTTGATGCCCCAGGTGCCGGATGAGGTTGTCGAGTTCCTGGCCGGCGTGGAAGATCGACGATTGCTGGTATACCTCGTGGCTTCCAACATTCGGATGGAAATGGAGACGGCGCAGGAGTTGCTGGAAATTGATGCGCTCGCTGACAAGATGCGCCGGCTCATTGCCATCCTGAGTCGTGAACTCGAGGTGTTGGAACTGGGCGAGCAAATTCGGTCCGAAGCTCACGAGGAGATGTCCAAGGCCCAGCGTGAGTATTTCCTGCGCGAGCAGCTCAAGGCCATCCAGCGCGAGTTGGACGAAGGCGATGGGCAACAGACTGAGGTTGAGGAGTATCGCCAGAAGATCGAAGCGGCCGAGATGCCCGAGGAGGCTGAAAAGGAAGCGTTGCGCGAGCTGGATCGGTTCGAGAAGATGCCGCCTCAGGCCGCAGAGTACTCGGTGATTAAGACCTACCTGGATTGGTTAGCGGATCTGCCCTGGAACGAGCTTACTGAAGATAACTTGAACATGGACCATGCGCGTCAGGTGCTCGATGAAGATCACTACGACCTGGAAGAGGTCAAAGAACGGGTCCTGGAATTCCTGGCGGTGCGGAAGCTGCGGGAGGAGCGCGGATTCGACTTCGAGGATGTGCCGGCCACTGTCGAAGAAGGTACGGGCGCCATCCTATGTTTCGTCGGCCCGCCGGGCGTAGGTAAGACGAGCCTTGGCCAGTCCATCGCGCGAGCGTTAGAACGGAAGTTCACCCGCATGAGTCTAGGCGGGCTGCGTGACGAGGCGGAGATTCGGGGACATCGCCGCACATACATCGGCGCCATGCCAGGCCGGATCATTCAGGCGATTAAGCGCGTCGAGACGAAGAACCCGGTCTTCATGTTGGACGAAGTCGACAAGATTGGCGCTGACTGGCGGGGCGATCCCTCGTCGGCGTTGTTGGAGGTGCTGGACCCCGCCCAGAATTATACCTTCCGCGACCACTATCTCGATGTCGACTTCGACCTGAGCCAGGTGCTCTTCATCACGACGGCCAATTGGCTGGACCCCATTCCAGCGCCGCTGCGCGATCGCATGGAGATCATTCGGCTCGACGGTTACACTGAGTATGAGAAAGTTCGCATCGCTGAGGGCTACCTGGTGCCACGCCAGGTGCGAGCCAACGGCCTGCTGGCCGACGAGATTGAGTTTGCCGAATCCGCCATTCGGACCGTCATCCGCGACTACACCCGCGAGGCCGGCGTTCGCAACCTGGAGCGCGAGATCGGTCGCGCCTGCCGCAAGATCGCTGTCAAGATCGCCGCGGATGCAGTGGACGGCAAGGTCGAGGTCGATTCGGATCAGGCGCGAGAGTTTCTGGGTAAGCCCAAGCATCAGTTCGAGGCGGCTGACCGAGCGGAGATCCCTGGTGTGGCCACGGCCCTGGCAGTGACGCCGGCCGGCGGTGAAATTCTCTTCGTCGAGGCGTCGCGCATGAAGGGTAAGGGTAACCTGACCCTGACCGGCCAACTTGGCGATATCATGAAGGAAAGTGCCCAGATCGCGCTCAGCTATGTGCGGTCTCGGGCCGGGGAACTCGGCGTCGATCCAGATTCTTTCGACGATATGGACGTACACTTGCACGTGCCGGCAGGCTCCACACCGAAGGATGGCCCGTCGGCGGGCGTCGCGATGGTGACGGCTATGGCCAGTCTGTTGACGGGCCGGACGGCGAGCGCCGAGCTGGGTATGACGGGCGAGATTACGCTGCGCGGCCGGGTGCTGCCTATTGGCGGTGTCAAACAGAAGGTGTTGGCCGGCCACCGTGCAGGACTGAAGAGACTGCTCGTACCGCAGCGGAACGAGCCGTGGTTAGACGACGTGCCCGAGGAAATCCGCGAATCGGTCGACTTCGTCCTTGTGGACACCATCGAGGACGTGTTAGATGCAGCGCTGCTTGCCGAGTCCGAAGCCCTGGAGCGCGTGGCGTAGCAGCGCGCGAGGTAGAGGTGTGGGTGTAAGACATGGCATGAGCACACTTCTGATCAAGAACATATCGCTGCTGGTTACACTGGACGACAAGCGGCGCCGGCTGGAGAACGCCGGCCTATTCGTGCGCGACAACGTGATCGAACAGGTCGGACTGACGGACACGCTTCCCTCTGACGCTGACCGGGTCATTGATGCACGAGGCATGATGGTATTGCCCGGGCTCGTGAATACCCACCACCACCTCTACCAGACCCTGACCCGGGCCCTGCCGGCTGCGCAGAACGCCAACTTGTTCAACTGGCTAAAGACACTGTACCCCATCTGGGCCGGCCTGACTGGCGAGGCGGTCTACGTAAGCGCCCTCGTCGGGTTGGCGGAGTTGATGCTCTCCGGTTGTACAACGGCCGCCGATCACCTCTACATTTTCCCCAACGACGCCCGACTGGACGACGAAATCCGCTCTGCGCGGGAGTTGGGTATCCGGTTCCACCCCACGCGGGGCAGCATGTCGTTGGGCGAGTCTGAGGGTGGGCTGCCACCGGACAGCGTCACTGAGGATGAGGACGACATCCTGCTGGATACGCGGCGCGTCATCGAGACTTACCATGAGGCGGAGCGTTATTCGATGTGTCGCGTCGGCGTGGCGCCGTGCTCGCCGTTCTCGGTGACGCCGGATCTGATGCGCGAGAGCCGGCGCTTGGCCCAAAGCTACGGTGTACGGTGCCACACTCATCTGGCGGAGACGTTGGATGAAGAGGCGTTTTGCATTGAGCAGTTCGGCTATCGGCCCGTGGCGTACGCTGAGAGTCTGGGCTGGGCCGGCGACGATGTCTGGTGGGCTCACTGCGTCCACGTCTCCGCTGATGAGGTTGGGCGCATGGCGCGAACGGGGACGAGCGTCGCCCACTGCCCGAGTTCGAACATGCGACTGGCATCAGGGATTGCGCCTGTGCAGGCCATGCTGGCGGCCGGCGTTGGGGTTGGCCTCGGTGTTGATGGCAGCGCCAGTAACGACAGCTCCCACATGCTGGCTGAGGCGCGCCAGGCCCTGTTGCTGCAGCGGGTGGCCGGCGATCCGGCGGCGCTGTTGGCGGAAGAGGCCCTCGAGCTGGTGACGCGAGGTGGGGCGCAGGTGCTGGGTCGAGACGATGTCGGCTACCTCGCGCCGGGCATGGCGGCGGACTTCATCGGCATCCGGCTGGATCGGCTGGCGTATGCCGGCGCGCTTCACGATCCGCTGGCGGCACTGATCTTCTGTGACCCCCAAGCCGTCGATTTCTCGGTGATCAACGGCGAAATCGTCGTCGAGGATGGGCGCCTCACTCGCGTCGATCTCGGCCCGATCATCGAGCGGCACAACGAGATCAGCCAGCGCCTAGTTGACGACGATTTGGTTCATTATATGTGACTACCTTGACAATGTCACATTCCGCTGCTGTGGCCGGTCGTCAAAGATACTCGTATCTCGGTCAGGCATATCGCCCAATTGTACAAGGCTGGCGACACAATCGAGGAAATGCTGCAGGCACATCCTCATCTCGGGTATGATCATCGTTTCGGCCACTAGCTCGGCTTGGATTGCCAAATCCAAGCCATAACCGCTGGATTTGGCAATCCAGCGAGAGCAGGCGGAAGCTAATGGCCGAAACGATGATCAAGGCCCTCATCTCAATCCGGCGGCCGTTCGCGATGCCATTAGTTACTATTTGGATCACCAAGAGGAAATTGACCAGGAGATTCTAGATAATCGTCTTGAAGAACTTGAGGCGAAATACGAGCTGGAAGTGGATGAACGTGGATTCGTGCATTTCAGTGCTCCGTCCTGCTCTCTCCCAGCGCGGACTTCGTCAGTTCTTGCTTGAGTTCCCACAAACGGTGCGTGAGCGAGACGTGGTAGATGTGGGGGTTCACCAGTCGCTTCACGCCGGCGTCCAACCGCGCCATGTCGGCTTCGCGCCGCTCGCGCATCGCCTCGATTGACGGTCGATCATACACCAGTTCGCCTTGATCCAATACCTTCACCAGGAGTGGCTCGACCTCGGCGATCTCGTCCTGGTGCAGTATGCGGTACTTGGTGTGATCCGACGGGTGCTGCAAGACGATCTCGTCCATCTCCCACGGGTCTTCGTCGTCGAGGCTGAGCAGATCGGCGGTGGCGCTGCTCCGCTGGTCGTACACGCGCCAGACGTGTTTGTGGCCCGGATTGGGCGTCTTAGCCGGCGACTCGGAGATTTTGATGGCCGGCGCCCACTCGCCTGCGTCGCACACCGCCACCAGCTTGTAAACGCCGCCCAGCGCTGGCTCTCCCCACGACGTAATGAGGCGCGTCCCCACACCGTACACCAGCCGGCCGATCAGGTGATCGGGGTCGACGCCGTAGCGCGGCGCTTCCTCGACAATTTGGGTGATGATCTGTAAGATGACGAGTTCGTCCAGGTTGTTTGACAGGACGATGGATGCGTCGGGGAAGCCGGCGTCATCCAGCATCTTGGCTGCCCGAATGCTCAGGTACGCCAGGTCGCCCGAGTCCAGCCGAATGCCTATCGGTTCGTGGCCCTCGCGGCGCAGTTCCTCGAAGACCTTGATGGCGTTGGGGATGCCGCTCTCTAGCGTGTCAATGGTGTCCACCAGCAGCAGGCAGTCGTCGGGGTAGACGTCAGCGTAGGCGCGGAAGGCTTCGAGTTCGCCCTCGCCCAGCGCCATGAAAACCTGCACCATGCTGTGGGCGTGCGTACCCTTCGGCGGATAGCCCAGAACGTGCGACATGCCGGCGTTTGACGTGAAGTCGGCGCCGCCAATGAGGGCGGCGCGGGCGCCGGCGTTGGCGCCACGGTCGTGCGCCCGGCGCAGTCCGAACTCCAGCAAGAGTTGACCCCGCCCACTGGCGTGGATGCGGGCCGCTTTCGTGGCGATCAGGATTTGGTAGTTCAGGTGGTTGAGGAGCGATGTCTCCAGAATCTGCGCCATAGCCAACGGCCCCTGCACCACGGTGAGCGGCACGTTGGGATGAACGACGCGGCCCTCCGGAATGGCGTGCATGGTGATGCCGTCGAAGCTACCGTTATCTTGCAGCCAGTTCAGAAAGTCATCGTCGAAAGTCCGCCGGCCTGTCCGACCCGTTTGGCTGCGCAGGTAGTCGATGTCCTCCTCGCGGAAGTGGGCGTCCCCCATCCAGTTCAGCAGCCATTCCAGGCCGGCGTTGATGCAGAAGCCGGCCTTGTGGGCGCCGTAGTCCGGATAGTCGCGGAAGAAATGGTCGAACTGCGCCCGTTTCTCGTGCAGGCCCATGCGGTAATAAAGCTGGGCCATCGTGAGCTGGTACTCATCGGTCAGTAGGATACCCTCTGCTGTCTCTCGATCAGCTCGGTTCATTACAACACAACTCCCATCAGTAGACCGGAAAAAAGGGGTCGGTGGGGGGGCGGCCGCCCCCCCCCCCACCGACCCCTTTTTTCCGAATTTCTCAACCTAGCGTCGTATTCCTGCGGTGATTGTAGCATGAAGCACGACTGAGGACAATTCCTCGACGTTTCTTATTCGATCTGGGCAACATCAGCGTCGGACAGGTAGTACAGCCGATAGGTGATCTTGTCGATCAGGCGGAAGTTATACGCGATCTGGTCTGCCAGGTTTGCCAGCCGGCGT
>JAANWY010000161.1 GCA_018263655.1 Anaerolineales bacterium
ACGACCTCGGCTTCGCCTCGGTCTACTCAGGCGGCGTCCTGAGCCTGTCGAAGGGCCTGTCGAAGGGATGCTCCATGGGTTACCCCCTGAACGCTTACGCTCAAGATTCGGAGCCGAAGTAGAGCTCACTCAACTGTGATGTGGGAATGTCCACCTGCGGTCGGGGGTCCTGGAAGTACGAATGGATGGGCAGCAGCTCATCCGGCCGGCCCGCAACCGGGTCGGCCACGATGCGGCCGATCTGAGCTAGGTACCGTTCGGCGGTGCGCTCCCAAGTGTAGCGGTCCTGCACGCGCTGCCGGCCCCGCCGGGCGAACGTCTCCCACACCTCACTGTCACCGATCACGCGCTCCAGACCGCCTGCGATGTCGGTCGGGTCTGCGGGATCGACCAACACGCCGTACTCGCGGTCGTCGTCACGCAAGCTCTCGCTGGGGCCGCCGTTCTGGGTCACGACGACGGGCAGGCCGGCCGCCGCGGCCTCCAACGGCGCCAGGCCGAAGGGCTCGTAATGAGCCGTCAACGCAAAGACAGAGCCGCGTCCGGCCAGGAACCGATAAGCCGCCGCCAGCGCCGGCTGGCCCTGCAGGGCGAAAGCACTGATCTTGCCCCCCAGGTCGTTCTCTGCCACCACTGAGCGAATTTGAGCCAGGGTCTCGCGCTCGATCGCGCCGGCCCCGGCATCCTCACGCAGCGGATCGTCCAGCGCACCGGTGACGATGACCAAATTAGCCAGGTTCTGAAGCTTCTCACTCTGTGCGAAGGCCTGCACAAGACCCAAGTGGTTCTTTTTTGGGTCCAGCCGGCTGGACGCGGCGATGGCCGGCAAGCCTCGCCGCTCCTCAGCAATGTCGCGCGCCAATCGTTCCCGTACGCGATCCTGGACGGCCGCCTCGTCCTGAGAGCGCGCATCAACACCGAAGATGGAGAGGTTGACGCCGGGCGGGATCACGGCGAAGCGATGATCGTCGTCCACGTCGACTGCCCCACGATAAGCGTAGTGGTTGTACTGTTCAAAGCGCTCCTGCTGCGTGCTCGTGATGTTGACTGCCGAACGGTTCATGCTCAGACGCTCCGCCACGAACCGGCGCCCAAAATGATAATGCTCATCCCTTTCCTTCAAGTTATCAGGCGAGACGTCGAGCTTGTCCATTTTCTGCGCACCCAAGGAGTGCGCCGTGAAGGTGAAGGGTATGCCGGCTTCGTTCTCGATAAGCACGCCGCACAGCCCGCCGTCGCCGTAGTGGGTGGTCATGGCATCCGGCGGGCCACCCTCGTCACGGTAGAACTCGAGGATGTTGGGCACCCAATCGCGGACGAGGTGCGGCCACAGGAGCTCTTTGCGCAGGAACTGGTCGGGGCCGGCCGGCAAACGCACAATGCGCACGTTGGGTGCGCTCGGGTAGGTATCGAACGGTTCCGCGAACTCGGGCCACTCGGGGTCGACGATCTGCCGCGTCAGGATGTCGACCTTATGGCCCATCTCACCCATGGCCAGAGCCACCTGCTTCACGTACACAAGCTGTCCGCCGAAGTCAGGGTGCTCCGCCCAGTAGCTATCTTGCGGATCGAAATTGCCTTGCGGGTTCAGAAATCCGATGTGCATGATGTTGTTCCACTATGCGCACTGGTAGCTTCCGCAGTGCAACGCCGGTGGATGCCGCCTCTAGCCGCTGGATGCCTGCCGCTAGCGGCAGGCATCCAGCGGGAGCAATTTGGATCTACTGAGACTACGAGCGCGGATGCCGCAGGAGCAATTCCAACGCGAAGCCGGTCACACCACCGGCCACGGCCCCGACCAGTGACGCGCCCAAGACCCCCGTCAGGCCGAGAGCCCACCCCAAGATACTCATGACAATCCACCAGCCGGCCCTGTGGACCCACCGCCGCAAGACGAGCCACTGCGCAATCCCCGTCGTGGCTCCAAGCACCGCCCCGGCCAATACACCCACCTGAGGGGGCAGCACAGTTATGACTACCACCTGGCCTATGGCCCATCCCCCAGCGCTTAGCAACACCCACCAGCCGGCTTGGGGCGCCAGCGACCGCAGTACGAACCATTGCGTGAGTCCAATCACCGCTCCAATTCCCGTCTGATGGAGCAAGGTCCAACCCAAAAGCCAACCCAGCGTGTTGACCAATATCCACCGGAACCAGAAAGCCCAGTCAAAAGAAGGCTTCGCTTGAGACACTTCGTGATTTGGCATCGCACAACTCGCTCGGGGAGAAGGCGGTGGTTTGGCAATCGCCCTCTCCCTTCGGGCCACACTCCATTAGCTCACTTCGTCGTCCGAGGGCAGATCGGGCCTTCTAGCCCTTCACAGAACCAGCCAACAGGCCGCGCACGAAGTAGCGCTGGAGGGAGAAAAAGATGACCAATGGGAAAATCATAGAGATGAAAGCCCCAGCGGTGAGCAAATGCCAATCCGTACCGAATGTCCCCAACATGCCCAAGAGGCGCTGAGTGAGCACCTCAACCTCAGGATTGGCACTGAGGAAGACCAGGGCAACCAGCAGGTCGTTCCAAACCCACACAAACTGGAAGATGGCGAACGAGGCCAGGGCAGGAACCGACAGCGGGAGGATCAGGCGTGTAAAAATCGTGAAGTGGGAAGCGCCGTCAATAAATGCCGATTCGAAAATATCTCTGGGCAGTGTACTAATGTAGTTGTACAATAGGTACACCGCCAGGGGTAACCCGAAACCGGTATGCGCAAGCCATATCCCTAAGAATGTACCGCCCAGATCAAGCCTGAGATAGTCTTTCAAGATGGGGATCAGCGCAATCTGCAGGGGTACCACCAGCAAGGCCACCACCGCAATGAACAACGCTCTGCGCCCAGGGAACTGTATCCAGGCAAAGCCGTAGGCAGCAAATGCAGCAATCAAGATGGGAATCGCAGTAGCCGGGATCGCGACAGTCAGGCTGTTCAACACGGCATCAAACAACTGAATGTTCTCTGCGCCCCGCCTGACCTTAGCCTGGACATCGGGATCGTCCAAGCCGACACCGAGAACTATCCGGTAATTGTCCAGGCTCACATCAGCCTCAGAAAGATCGTTAAAGATCGTCCACCAGCCGGTCGAGCTGACATCGTCCTCCGGGCGGAAAGAGCTGGCGAGCAGGCCAATCGTCGGTGTTGTCCAAACGATGGCCAGGATGACCAGCACTCCGTATACGAGAATCTTTGCAGATAGACTGTCCCGTGTTCCACTCATCAGAACGCCTCCGTTTGTTCAGCAAACTGGCGCAGGTTATACCACATCACCGGGACGACGACGAGCAGCAAGACGATGGCGATAGCAGCACTGCGCCCGAAGTGAAACGCCCGAAACATCTGACTATATTGCTCGTTGGCAATCACCTGCGTACCAAAGTTACCGCCCGTCATGGATTGGACGATGTCGAATATCTTCAATGTGAAGAGGATAATTGTGGTCGATACGGTGACAAGCGTACCCTGAATGTAGGGGATCGTGATATTGAAGAACGCCTGCACCTCGGTGGCGCCATCAATCCGGCCGGCCTCCAGTAGTTCGCTCGGAACCCCCTTGATCGCGGCCGAGATGATGACCATAGCATAGCCTGTCTGCAACCAGACGAGAATGGCGATCAATAACAAGGTGTTCCACGGTTGCATCAACAGCCATGCGCGCGGTTCACCTCCCAACCCGGTCAGAACGCCGTTCAGCAAGCCGATTTGGTCCGCGCCTGGCGGCCTGAATGTGTACATGAACTTGAAGATCACAGAGGCGCCAACCATAGAAATAGCCATCGGCATGAAAATGAACGCCTTGATCACCGTCTCGAATCTGGGATGCGTGCGATCGGCCAGAACGGCCACCAGCAGGCCAACCCCTACACTTAAGCCAGTGCCGACAAACAACCATATTAAGTTGTTGCGAAAGGATTCTAGCATGGCATCGCTGGTAAAGGCATATACGTAGTTGGCGAGGCCCACGAAATTGTTGCCCTCTGGACCATACAGACTGGTGTAGAAAGACCTCAATGTCGGTATAGCAAGGTACCAAGCCAACACAGCCACGGCCGGCCCGACAAAGACATAGGGCGTTAGGTGTGCCTTCCACCGACCCCCGAGCTGCTCGATGGCGAAGTTGGCAACAACGAACAGGGCCATGACCCCGCCGACACCCCAGACAATGGCCACAATCGCAGTGAGCCACTGTGGCGCATTTGTGTCCCGCAGAAAGATGAAGACCCGCCACAGGACGATAAAGGTGACTACGGGGACGAAAAGGGCAACCACCAATCGGCCTAGGTTCGTGCCCAGCCAGCCCACGATCCCGCCTGGTCGATCCATCTCTTCAGTATACTCCATCTGCTTTCTCCCTCAACAACTGTCGTGTCAGACGATCAGAGCGCCCTGAAACAAGCAGGTAAAGGCAGGGTGCGCACCGGGCCGATTGCCCTTCCACGCCCACCCTGCCTCTGACACGACGGATTCAAGCGTCGAGCAGCGGCGGGCAGACCGCCGCAGCGTCAACAGCTTCTAATGGCTACGGAAGGGCAGCATCAATGTCAGACAGGGCTTGATCGAGGGTCCTTGCCCCGCTAACCCAATCGGTGATACCCTTCCAGAAGGCCAGGTTGACGGCTGAGTTCATGTTGTCAGAGCCATCGAACCGCGCAGCGGTCGCGCCGGTGATGGCCTCCGCCATCGTCCTTTCGAGTTGCGTTGGATACCAGGATAGATCCTGGTTTACGTGCGGGAACAGCGAGCCACCTTGCTCTGCCCAGGGCTGAACCGAATCGGGGGTCCCGAGCCACTCGATGAACTTGCGCACTTCGGGTCGATCCTTGCCCTTGAATACGACGTACTGGTCACCACCAACCTCAAGGGTGAAGGGAAGTGACTCGTCGATGGGCGGCATCATGAATACGCCTACCTGGTTATCCAGGTCTGCCTGTATATCCTCCGGGAAGAAGTTGGTGACAAAGCTACCCTGCATGTGCATCCAGCACTTGGGCGGATCATCAAACAACCACGCCGCCGGATCCCTGAAGTTGGTCAGGGCAATCGTCTGAGCACCACCATAGATGCCCTCGGGATCAAACCATATCCCTTCGAGGACACCAAAGGCTTTCCTGACCTGATCGGAGCTGAACGGCAGCTCATGAGCGACCCAAGCATCGTGGACATCAACTGGCTGGGTGCGCAGCATGATGTTCTCGATCCAGTCTGTACCCTTCCACCCGGTAGCAGCACCGGACTCGATCCCGTCACACCATGGCGCAATGTCGGAGGCTTTCATCTCCTCGGTGAGCTTCATCAGCTCATCCCAGGTGGTGGGGGTATCCCAGCCGGCATCCTCCCAGGCCGGCTTGTTGTACCAAATCCAGCCTTTAGCATTCACGCGATGGAACATGCCGTAGGGGGTACCATCCACGGCCGAGAGATCCTTCCACGCCGCCGTATACTGATCGTCATACACCTGTAGCGCTTCCTGCCACAGGGGAACCAAGTGCCCCTGCTGGGCGAGCCTGGCTACGGCGCCGGGTTGCGGGAAAGCGGCAACATCGGGCGGATCGCCGGCCTCAACACGCACATTGATGAGCGTCTCGAACTCACCAGTGCCTGAGTAGATGACATCAATATCGGGATTCTGTTCTTCGAAGACGGAAATCACCGAATTGAAGGCAGATTCCTCTTGACCACGGAAGGGGCCAAGCACGAAGATCTTTCCGGTATCTTCGCCAGCCTCGACGGGCGCGGGGGTGGCCGTCACCACCACTTGCTTTTCCTTCTCGACGACGACTGTTTGTTCGACAATCTTTTCTTCCGGAGCAGGCTGGCCGCCACAGGCCGCCAAGGCGCTCAGGACAAAAAGGGCGAGGAACAGCAAGACCAACTGTTTCTTATTCATTGATTCTCCTCCCAGTAGTTAGATAGGTTGTGGAAAGCTGAATGGTGAAGAACGAACAGAAGGGACTACGGATTGGTGTGCTATGGAATCAGGCGGCTGGCAACACCTCCTTCGGTATAGAGACATTGAGAATCCTCAGATCACCCGAAATACCTGAGACCGCAATTCGACTTGAGCCGGCTCACATGGGGCAGTTAATATCATGAAGGGGTTATACACCTGAGACAGCTCTACCTACTGTACCACCAATCCCTCAGAAAGTCAACCGCGTCACTCAGACGGGCAAACATGAGGGTAGATCGTGGGAGACACGGCCCGACTGTCAACTTGTCCGCACCCCACAATGGAAGCGCTTCCATTATGTCGGAATTTGGGAGCCCTGTCAAGAGGCGTGGAAATTTTCTGGTTCTGACGTTTTCTGTGGTTTGCGGTATAGAAGTAGGTTCTGTTGACATTTGCCGATTTCGACGCTTCGATACGCCCTTGCAGGGCACTCAGCATGCGAAATCGGGCCAAAAACGCATCCTGAGTAGGCGATAGCCGTATCGAAGG
>JAANWY010000162.1 GCA_018263655.1 Anaerolineales bacterium
GCTCGCCGGCCACCTTCTGCACCTTGAGCGCCAGCTCGGTGACGTCATAGACCTCCTGGAACTGGTTGAAGACCCGGTATTCGCCGGCTTGCGGAGGATTCTCCAATGCCAGCGTTAGACACTGCATTGAGTCGCGCAGGGGGAGAAAGCCGCGCTTCTGGTGCCCCTTACCGAAAGGGGTCAGAGGATGGCCGATGATGGCCTGGCAACAGAATCGATTTATGGCCGTGCCGAAGGCTTGATCAAAATCCAGTCGCGTCAAAAGCCGCTCGTCGTCCCTCATCTCATCGATTTGCGTGCCAAACACGACGCCCTGCATGATGTCCGTGGCCCGCAGGTCCCAGATGTTGCAGGCGAACATCTTACCACCTCATGGATGAAGCGAATGAATCTCCAGCCAGAGGAAGTATACACACAATCAGTTGTGATGACAAGCAACATTGTCTCGCCGGCTACACTTTACTTCCGAGGAGAACCATCTCTCGGCGACCGGATGATGTCGGATAGCCGGTTTGTCGGCTATCTGTCGAGGGTGACTAGGCGGCGGAGCCGGCCTCGAGTATGTCTACAGCTTCACGATGCACGTACCACCCGCCACGACGTCTTTCGTCGCGTTCCGCGTGTCCACAACCAGCCGGCTGTTGTCCACGACCCACTGCCAGTCGTAGTCGCTGTGCGCGGCCGTGATGACGACACAGTCGGCCTGCTGCAGTGTCTCGCCATCAAGACTGACGCCCCTCATCGCCAGGCCATCGACGTTGAACGCCGGCACGTACGGGTCGTGATAGCTTACGTCGGTCCGTTTCTCCTCCAACAGGTGGATCAGGTCCAGAGCCGGCGACTCGCGCAGGTCGCCAACGTCGGCCTTGTAAGCTACGCCCAGCAGCAGCACCCGCGAGCCGTTCAAGGGTTTGCCGGCGTCGTTGAGTGCATCGGCGATCTTGCCCAACACATACTCGGGCATCCCGAAGTTGATTTCGCCGGCCAACTGAATGAAGCGCGCATTGTAGTTCAGCGTTTTCAACTTCCAGGCCAAGTACTCGGGGTCAATCGGGATGCAGTGCCCGCCCAGGCCGGGACCAGGGTAGAACGACATGAAGCCAAATGGCTTGGTCTTGGCTGCCTCAATAACGTCCCAGACGTCGATATCCAGGCGGTCGCACATGATGGCCACCTCATTGACCAGCGCAATGTTCACAGCGCGGAAGGTGTTCTCAAGGAGCTTCACCATCTCCGCCGTTCTGGGCGTGGAGACAGGCACGACCTGCTCGATGGCACATTCGTACAGCGCCTGCGCCATTCGCGTACAGCGTGGCGTTACCCCGCCAATCACCTTCGGTGTATTGTGGATCGTGTAGTCCTTGCGCCCCGGATCGATACGCTCGGGAGAGAAGGCTAGAAAGAAACCCTCTCCTGCCTCCACGCCACACCCCCTCGGCATGCCTGCACTTTCCAGTCGCGGCAGGATGAGTTCTTCAGTCGTACCCGGGTAGGTGGTGCTTTCCAGGACAATCAGCATGTCCTCGTGGAGGTGCTGCGCGATGGCATCGGTGGCGTCGATGATGTAGGACATATCCGGATCTTTCGTCTTGCCGAGGGGCGTTGGCACACAGATGATGGCCACGTCGGCGGTGCGTAGTGTATCATCATCCGTCGTCGCGGAAAGCGCACCTCGGCTGGCTTCGCGTGAGGGGGTGAAGCCCTCTCCCTGTCTCCCCCTCTCCCACTCCCCCGCTCTCTCCCTCAGGAGCGGCGCGAGTTGTTCATCCGGGACATCGGACACATATGACTCGCCACGATTGAGGGCGTCGACGCGGTCTTGGTCAATATCGATACCGATAACGCGGAATCCGGCTTCCGCAAAGGCCACGGCTAGCGGCAAGCCAACGTAACCCAGACCGATGACGGCCACTATGGCCTCGCGGCTCTCGATTTTGTCTAGAAGATTCATGTCAAAAGTCATTTGTCTAGAATATTCATATCAGAAGTCACAGGTAAGCGTTCAGCCACCCTTGCGAAGGTTGGGAGTAGCCTTGGCAAGAGATCGGCTTTCGACTGGCGGGGGACCCTTCAACCCGAATGCAACTGGCAAACCTTCGCAAGGGTCCCCACTACCTGAACGGTTATAGCTTGACATTGTACGACCACCTCGTTGTAAACCGCCTGAGGGATCACGATCTGCCCGTAAAAAATGGCCAACAAGTCAAACTGTTCGACGCGAGCGAGATTGATGAGCGGAGAGGCGTCGGAGACAACAATGCTCACGAACTCATCTCTTCTCGCAGTTCATCTGGGGCGAACTGAAAGATGGAGATCTGTTGCTTGCCCAGGTAAGAGATGAATTCTGCTTGACTTATGCCTACCAACTCGGCAGCCCTAGTGTAGGTCAGCGCCCCTCGTCTGACCAGTTCGAGCGCAAATAGCTTCTCGACCTCCTGGGCCAATGATTCTTCGCTCACACCGGCCAACGGAACGAATATGCTGGGTAGCTCCACCGTCACACTTACTCTCTCATCCATAGTATCCTCGCTCTTTGTCTCCTCTGTAGGTGCGGGATCCGTCCCGACAAATACCCCAGCGCCCGCCACAAGTCCACGTCGCTCCCTGGCGTGGGCAGGCCGCCCACACAATGACGTCCGCTTCGCGCCCGCAGACCTCGCTTACCTCGTCGATCAGCCGCAACTCATCGGTATTCCTATTCTTGGGCCTGCCCAGGCTCCGCAAACACATCGTCCACCGCCACATCGAAGCCGGCCAACACCTCTGAGCGAGCCACCTCGCCCGGCCCCCACTTGCCCATCAGCGCATAGCTCCCGCCGGCCAACTGGTACACCTCGATGGTTCGGACGGCGGGCTCGGGGTCCACGATCCAGTACTCCTGCACGCCACACTCGGCGTAGAACTCGAACTTGGTGCGTCGATCCACCCACCAATTACTGGGCGACAGGACTTCAACAAGCAGCGGTGGGACCCCTTCAATGTCATCCTCGCCAACCATGTCAGCCTGCTCAGCGGGGATGTACACCAAGTCCGGCTCCACGGGCGTCTCTTGACCAGGCAACATGACGTCAATTGGCGTGAAGAACACCTCACCTAACGCGCGCTCATGTACAAATGACTTCACCGCATCGTTCAGATTGCTAAGCACTCGCTGATGTTTGGGTTTCGGTGCCGGCGTCATGTGCAGTACTCCCTCGATCACTTCGTAGCGCCACCCATCGTCGGGCAGTTTCCCCCAGTCTTCATAGGTCCACTGACCCCGTGGAGGCGGCCACTGGCGCTCGGCATGTTGTGTCTTTTTGATTGTCGGCACTCGTACACTCATCCGCGCTGCCTCCTTACCTATCCGCTTCATCTCCTGGCCGCAACAGTGTCTCGACCCGCGCCGCTACCAGATCCAGCGCCACCTCGTTGAAACCGCCCTCAGGGATGATGATGTCAGCGTAGCGCTTCGATGGCTCCACGAATTCCAGGTGCATCGGCCGCACCGTCTCCAGATACTGCTTGATGACCGACTCCACCGTCCGTCCGCGCTCCGCCACGTCGCGCTCCAGCCGGCGTATGAAACGCAGATCGGCGTCCGTATCGACGTAAATCCGAACGTCCATCATCTCGCGCAATTCCGGCTCAGCAAACACCAGGATGCCCTCAATGACGATGACGGGCTCCGGCTCGACGCGCTGCGTCTCCGTCAGCCGGCGGTGCTCCGTGAAATCATAAACCGGAATCTCGACCGGTTCCCCACACCGGAGTTGCTTCAAATGCTTGATCAGCAATTCGCTTTCCAGCGAGTCAGGGTGATCGAAATTCAGCCGCTTGCGCTCCCTGAACGACAGGTGGCTCATGTCACGGTAGTAGGCGTCGTGGGGGATGACGGTGATGTGCTCATAGCCGACGCGCTCCAAGACAGCCTCGACAACCGTCGTCTTGCCCGAAGCCGTACCGCCGGCCACACCGATGAACACAGGCACTCGTCTCTCGCTCATGCGTTTACGTCAATCACCATCGCAACCACCATCGTCAGCAGCCAGGTCTCCGTCCGACTCAGCGCCAGCCGGAGGCAAGTGTGCACGAAACTCATCCACCGTGGCCACTTCCAGAGAAAGCTCGAACAAGCGTTCCAGCCGCCTGAGATCAAGTTGCTGTAGAGCGAACTCTATGTCAGCCGGCAGCTCGCCAAAGCGATACGCCAGCACGCGTCGTAAGTCGTCGCGGCGGGCCTGCTCCAGACCGCGCTTCACGCCCTGCTCCAGACCGCGCTCCACGCCCTGCTCCACGCCCTGCTCCACGCCTTGCTCCAGGCCGCGCTCCAGGCCCTCTCGGAGACCTTGCTCGCGGCCCTCTTCCAGTATTTCCTGATACCAGGGTGATTCCCGCAATATTGTCATATCCCACCTCATAATCTGCTGCACTAACTCAGTTTCCAACACAAAGCTGGCGAAAAACGCCAACAGAGGTTCCAGTTCCGACAGCTCTGGTTCGGCGCGCAGTCGGGTTACGGCTCTCTGAAGCACCTGTGTCTCCTGCCCGCCGCGCAGCACTGGCACAAATGGTACTAGCGGTAACAATTCTGCTTCCAGCACTCGCTCCGCATCCACCTCCCAAAGCTTCACGATCCTCTACTCCTGGCGAGCCACCAACCCCAAAAACTCCGACTCAAAACGCGCCGGAATATCCACGTCGGCCGGCGGCGGCAAAATGTTGACCAATACCGGATAGACTGGCTCACCATAACGCTCATGAGCCAACGCAGTGTAGACTCGCATCCGGCGCGGCATCTCGCTGTCGTAGTGAAGCTGGATTTCGTTGACCACGATGAAGTTCCCGTGAGACCAGCTGCGCACCCGAATCAATGCATCACTTTCGCGGCCAATCCACTGGAAATCAGCCGAAAGGAGATCGGTGGCCTTGAGCGTCTCGTCGCCGAGCAGCCACTGTACCCAGGCTGTGGGCGCAAGACTGATCAGGCGCCGGCTACCGATGTCGGCGGATTGGGGCATAGTGTATCTCCAAACAAGTAAAGTCTAGTTTTGCTATCGGTAACTGTTCAGGTAGTGGGGACCCTCGGAAAACCATACACGCTGTAGCGTGTTCCGGTAAACGGGTTATTTGCTCGCCGTTGGCAGCTCGCCGTTGGCAGCACGCCATAGACTTCACCGCGCAAAGCCTTGCGCAGTGCCACGTGGTCGCTCCACGGATACTCGGTCGTGCCGAAGCACATGGATTGTTCGTGCCCCTTGCCGGCCACAATCACAACATCGCCGGCCTCCGCCACCTCAACCGCCGCCCGAATCGCTGCGCCACGATCCGCGATCCGCACGAAACGGTGCCCTGAGCCGATCGAAAAATCGCGGCCCTCCCGTGCGCCGGCATGCTCCGCCCCCCGCACGATCTGAGCCATGATGGCGTCCAGATCCTCGGTCCTCGGGTCTTCGGCAGTGATGACCGCAAAGTCGGCCAACCGCGCAGCTATCTCGCCCATCATCGGGCGTTTCTCGACGTCTCGCAAGCCGGCGCACCCGAACACGACGATGACGCGTTCAGCGGTCAATCCGCGCGCCGCTCGCAGCGCATTTTCCAAAGCACCGGCCGTGTGTGCAAAATCGACTAGGGTGATGAAATCTTGGCCCTCGTCGACCAAGTCCATGCGCCCTGGCACGTTTCGCACCACCGCGATGCCGGCCTGCAGCTCCTCGACTGTCAGATTCTGTGAGACACCGACGGCCAATGCCGCCAGAATGTTATATACATTGTACACCCCGAGCAGCGAAGATTCAACCTTGAAGGAGCCGCTGGGCGTGTGAGCTGTGAAACGCAAGCCGGCCGGCGTCGCCCGAACGCCCGTCGCCGTCAGGTCGGCCGGCGCATCCACGGCATACGAGAGTTCTCGGTCAGCAGGGAACTGGCTGAAGCGCTCGAACGACACATCATCGGCGTTGAGAATAGCCACCTTCGGCGTACTGGGCTTCCTGTGCGACTCGCCGAGCATCCGAAACAGCTGAGCCTTGGCCTCCCGGTAGGCCTCGAACGTACCGTGGTACTCCAGGCTCTCGTGGGTGATGTTGGTCAGAACTGCGACGTCGAAGTCGACGGCATCGACGCGGCGCTGAGCCAGACCGTGCGATGTCGCTTCAACCACGGCGTACTCGGCGCCCCGGTCCAGCATGCGGTGCAGATAGGCCTGGAGATCTTGGGCCTCCGGCGTTGTTACGTGGAAGCCCGTGTCGATTTCCTCATCGCCGATGCGGGCGCTCACTGTACTGACCAGGCCCACGCGGTGGCCGGCGGCCGTCAGCAAGCCGTGAATTAGGTTACACGTCGTCGTCTTCCCGTCGGTGCCCGTGACACCGATGGTCTTCAGTTGTCGCGAGGGGTACCCGTGAAACGCCGCCGCCAGATGCGCCAGCGCTTCCCGCGCATCTGGCACCAGGACGAAGGGAACCTCTTTGGGCTCTCCCAAGTTCCCTTCAGCGCTGTCGAGTTCTCCTTCAAAGACCACTGCAACTGCGCCGTGCTCGACCGCCTGCGGAATGAACCTCCGTCCATCAAACGTCTCGCCCTTCAGGGCCACGAACACATTCCCTGGCTCGATCTGGCGCGAATCGTGGTGCACGCCCGTGATGAGTACGTCGGCTGATCCGCGAACGTCGCGGACGCGACGAAGATCGTCAAGAAGGGTAGCAAGATGCACGGTGTCCCCCATGTGGAACCGCGCGACTACGCCGCAAGCTCTTGATCGAGCAGAGCTCTGGATTCAGGCATCGCCGTCCCCGTCATCCTCTGACGACTCGCCGGCGGCCGAATCGGTTTGCACCCCATAGCGAGCCTCCAACTCAGCAACGCGAGCTTGCAGTTCGGCGGCACGAGCCTCGGCCTCAGCACGCGCAGCCGCCTCGGCCTCAGCGTATTCCCTCAACTCCTCCGGTGTGAAGAGCCGTTCGCCCGTCTCGGCGTCGTACACATCGATGCGCTCTCGCCCCACGGCCACAAAGCGCAACCCGACCGTCTTGAACGTCAGGCCGCCTTCCGGATCAGGCCCAAGTTCCCGATAGTAAGGGCTGTCCTCCAGCCGATACCCGAACAATTGCCACGGACCGTCATCCTCCGGCCAGAAATCAACGATCAACATTTCGCGAATTCCAACGGCGGCGTAGTAGAGTGTCTTTTCGTCGAAATCCGTGACGCGAGTGTCTTCCGAGGTGACCTCCACCACGAAGGCCGGCACCGGTCCATCACGCTCCACGTGGTAGGATTTATCGGTGAGGTCAGGCAGCCGGCCACCGGGAATGGCGGCCACGTCGGGCGCCTTCGCAGGCACGCCTTCCCGCGCTGGATGAATCAGCACGTCGCTGAGGATCAACCAATCAGCCAAGAAGCTCTCCAGCATAAAGGCCAGCACTCGGACCCAGAGATCGTGGTAGGGGCTTTCGGGCATGACGATGGCCTCATCTTCCTGCGGGTATAACACATCTAGTAACGTCAACGGGACCTGATCGTGCCGGCCAGCCTCAGGATTGTAGACGTACTTCCAGCCCACCTCCAAATCGAAGGTGGGGAGAGACGGCTCTTCCATCGACGCCGGCTTCGCTTCATCTCGATCTACTGCTGTCTGCGCTGGTTCAGCGGTTTTCAGAGTCATAACTCATTCCCTAGCTCCACTATTGCTCGCTGTCGAGAGCGGCATGAGTAGCTACAGCTAAACGTTTTACGTCGATCCCGGTTCACGTACATATCCTACACATGAACGATTTCGAGGGTGGGCTCGTGTTTCTGCCAGTACTCCGCCACCAGCCGGCGGTGACACTTGTCGGCAGTGATTTCAGAACAGAGCAGGCACGGGCGTTCGTAGCGAGCGAAAATCTCGTCGGCGACGTGCTCCATCTGGCGCTCGACCATCAATGGACCGAACTGGCGCTCGTACGTTACCCAATCCTTGTCGTCGCGATACGTGTCGAGGATTTCGGGCGTCGGGGCCAGTTCGGGCCGGTGCTCGTAGGCGATGTCGAAGCCTTCGCGCAGTAAAAAATCAAAGTCGGCGCGCTTGGTGTAGCCGGCAAGCTGGGAGGTGTTGCGCAGCCGGATGTCGATCACGGCGTCGACGCCGGCCTCCCGCAACAAGCCAATAAACTCTTCAAGCGATTTCCTGCGAAATCCGATCGTGCAAATTGTTGGCATGAGTCTCGTCTCAAGGTAACCGTTCAGGAGGTATCAGGACTAGCATCCTGAGTAGGTCGAAACGAAGTGGAGACCGTATCGAAGCGACGTCCTGAGCGGCGTCCTGAGCCTGTCGAAGGGCCTGTCGAAGGGCCTGTCGAAGGGATGCTCCATGGGTTGCCCCCTGAACGCTTACGTCTCAAGTACTGTCGTCGAACCTTCGGATCTTGGTTTCGATTTCCTCATAGATGGTGCGCAGCGATTCCATATCGCCTGCGGACAAATAGTTGCCGAGTTGCTCGAAGAGAACTTCTACGTCGACTGAGTAACTGTGTAGTAGCATCGTTATGTCGGTCTCATACAGCGCGACCTTGTTGAAGTTCCCTTGTCGATATAGGTGGGGGAGTGCATAGAATTTGAGCAACAGGAGCCCTTCAACGGTGCTGCAAGGAATCTCTCGACCCTGAAGATCGACCTTAGTGGCGCAGTGCTGCATTACGTAGGCGAACAGCGCATTCTCCGTCAATAGCAAGTCAATCCTCAGCTCTCGCCAACTGGCACGCACGAAGTCACCGTCTTGCTCGACCACAGTGAGATCGTCCAGCTCCTCTATGTCCGCTGCGCTGAGAATGAGATCAATATCTTCCGTATTGCGCCCTTCGACATAGTTGAGGAGTGCAACGCCACCCACGAGCAGATAGTCAATATCCTTTCCCGCGAGTGTGTCAAAGAAAACAGTGACAGTTTGCAACAATTGGTTCTCCACGTCGTCTGTCCTTTGGAAGTTGAATACGTGGGCGTTTAGAATGATCTGTCCAATGTCAAGAGATGGACGCTGAGTCAGGTCTCGGGTTTCGCGCGTCTTTGGAGGCGCAATCGATTTCCTCATTATTCGAACACCTCTCAGAAGAGTGACAATTGTTCAGGTTCTCGGACTGCTTCGACGACGCGGCCGTCGGGCAGGATGTGGAGGACACGGACCTCGCGATCCAGGAGCGTGGGGGTGATGAGGAGCGTGCGGTGGCAGTGGGTGTAGTCGCCTTCGCTGCACATCATGGCCACGGTGGCTTCAGCGGCTAGGTCGAGTAGCTCACCGATGCCGGCCCGAAACTCCTCAGTCTCCCGCACCCGGTCGTAGTCGGGCCGCTCGCTGCTGCTGTTGTACAGGGAGATGTCTTTCGGACGTCCGCCCAGAGATTCCCCCAGCCAGACGTAGCGCAAGCCGGCCGCCTCCACGGTGCCGGCCAGATTCTCGCGGTTGAACTGCGGCGCCCAGCGACTGTACGGTTGGCTACGCACATCGACCAGGATGTCGATGTCGTGCTGATCGAGAAGCGCGACAAAGTCGTCGATTTCGTGATCGCTGTGGCCGATAGAATAGACGGATAACTCAGAGA
>JAANWY010000163.1 GCA_018263655.1 Anaerolineales bacterium
GGATTGCTACTACTGCCCCTTCCGCGCCGGCCGGCGCTTCCGCCGTGAAGCCTTCAAGCCCGACGAATTGGCCAACATGACAGCCCAGATGTACCGCGCGCGGCTCATCAAGGGCCTCTTCCTCAGCTCGGGCGTCGTCGGCAAAGACGACTACGCCATGGGGCAGATCATCGCCACGGCCGAAATCCTGCGCAAGAAACACCACTTCGCCGGCTACCTGCACCTGAAGATCATGCCGACAGCCAGCGATGCGGCCATCCAGGCGGCCCTCGGCCTGGCCGACCGCGTCTCTGTCAATCTCGAAGCACCCAACGCCCACCGGCTGTCCAGGTTGACGTCGACCAAGGACATCGATCAAGACTTGTTAGCCCCACTGCGCCGTGTGAAGCAACTGCTCGATCAGACAGACCAGCGTGTCAGCCGGACGACGCAGTTCGTTGTGGGGGCAGCCGGCGAGTCGGATCGGGAGGTTCTCACCACGGCTCATCAGCTCTATCGCGAGCTGGGGCTGGCGCGCGCGTACTACAGCGCCTTCCGCCCGGTGCCCAATACGCCGCTGGATGGTCTGCCGGCTGCGAACCCCCGACGCCAGGATCGCCTCTACCAGGCCGATGCACTGCTTCGCCTCTACCACTTCGATGTGAACGACATCGGCTTAGACGCTGACGGCCATCTCGCGCTCGATGAAGACCCGAAGCTGGTGTGGGCGCGCCGGCACCCGGAGCATTTCCCCATCGAAATCAACACGGCGTCACGCTCGGCGCTGTTACGCGTGCCCGGCATCGGTCCAATTTCAGCGGAGCGCCTCATCCGCTGGCGGCGGCGCGGCCGGCTCCGGAGCCTGGGCGATCTGCGCAAGGCGGGCGCCGTCACTGATCGAGCTGCTCCCTTCATCACCCTGGACGGCCGGCAACCGGCACAGCAACTCCCGTTATGGGACCAGCCAGTTTGATAAATTGAGTGCGTGCCTTCTCAATATATGGAGGGACATGTAGGACGATTTGGCAAATCGTCGGGTCGAAATACCATTTCGACCTACATAGCCCCGAAATATTGAGATGATACTTGAGTGCGGCCAAAAACCGTTGGGCGTAGTGGCGACACTTCGACCTCGCTCAGTGCAGGCTTTCAGTCGCTGAAAACGGTTGAAACCGTTACCGCCAACAGATTTTGGCCACACCCTGATAAATCGAGCCCCAAACGTGGGAGACACCCGGTCGCACTTCGCACTTTACGTTTCACCCCGTTCTGTGCTAGAATCGCCGGCATGCCAGATATTGCTCTGATCGTGCTCGTTCTGTTACCTTTGGTAGGAGCCGGTGCGTTGCTCTTCCTCGGAGAGGGCAATCGCTACCGTCCTCGTGATCCGCTCCCCGCCCTCATCGCCGGCACTGTCTTCGCCACTGCGCTACTGCTGCAGGAGCGCGGGCCTACCCAGATTGAATTGCTGCCTTGGTGGGACATCGGCCTATTCGGGAGTCAGCCAGCCATTTGGATTGATCAATTTGCATCGCCCTTCGTCTTTGGATTGGCGTTATTGGGTATTGCTGCAACCACCGTCGGGGCACGTCTTAGTAGTCGGAACTGGGCCACAGCCCTCCTTCTGTGGGGTGGTGCTCTGTACATGGTGATCTCAGCTAACCCGTTAACGCTTCTGCTGAGCTGGATCGTGTGTGAGTTGGGCCTTGTCGGTGCCAGCTTGCTGACATGGAACTCGAGATCGTTGGTATATCGACTGGCGGCCGGCGGCGTCGGAGCCGTGGCACTCCTCCTGCTGACGAAGGAAACAGCGGGGGCTCCGCCGGCTGACGTGCAGACGATGCTGGCCGGCTTGTCGTTGCGCTGGCTCGTCGCGTTCTTTGCTGTTGGCGCCCTGCGGATGGGTCTGTATCCACTTCACCTGGCCGGCTTCGGCCGAACGGATGCCGCGCTGGCACCGCTGGTCCTGGGCCGACTTGCCAGCGCTTTGGCCGGCCTGTACTTGTGGTTTCGCGGCCTCGAAGCAATTCATGGCTCGCCGCTCCATATCGATTACTTGATCGTTTGGGGCGGAGTTGCGGTTCTCGTCAGCGCTCTTGCGACATGGGGGGCACGGAGCGCGCGGGCCATCTTTCCCTGGCTAGTGGGCTTCGAGTTGTCCGTAATCGTCGTGGCGCTAGGATTTGCCGGCCCCCACTTCTCGATGCTGGCCTCGCTGGAGATGGTGAACTTGCTATTGGCCGGCGGTGTACTGGGCTTGAGCCTTCACACCATTCACGGTGTCGAAGGGCGCTGGACGCGTCGGTGGATCCGCGGGCTCTCACTTCTCTCCCTGGCGTCGCTACTGGGACTGCCGCCCACACCCGGGTTTGCCGCTCGCTGGGGACTGTACCGTTCGGTGATCGAAGCAGGCAGTTGGGCAGCGATTTTGCCCGTTGCAGTTGCTACGGGGCTGTTGGTTCCGCCACTGCTAACCATGATTCGCACAGAGGGGCAATGGCCGCCTCGCTGGCAGCCCAATCACGCCGTCGTCGGTGTGACGGTGCTAGGCCTGCCGTTGGCTCTCGCAAGCGCTCAGCCACTACTTCTAACGCCGGTGCTAGATCTTCTTACGGGCGCGAAATCCTATTCGGCCATGATCCACTTGGTCCGCGCTGCCAGTCCACAGATGAGTTTGAAGATAATGACACTCATCATCGTCCCGACGTTGGCCGGCTACAGCCTTGACCGCGTGTACGATCGATGGCATAAGGATGCCCAACTCGACGAGCTGTGGTCGGTCCTGTCCCTCGACTGGCTCTACGCTCTGTTGGCGTCGACGGTGCTGCGAGCGGCTATTGCGGTTTCGCTCCTGTTGGCGTTCCTTGAGCTCGGATCGACGTTGGGCTGGGCGCTCATCGCCGGCCTGCTGGTCGTGCTGATGATGTTGCGGCGCTGATCGTACGTGATGCTGCGTATAGCTATGCTGCTCAATTCTACGCATCTGCTCCTCATTGTCACCTGGGCGACGCTGCTGCTAGTGGTTGTCCGCAGATGGCGCATTGCCTTGTTGGCCCTCCAACTTCACTATTTGGCACTGGGCGGGTTGATTCTCGAAAGTGGCCCAACGGCGCTGGCTGGGCTACGCATTCTGATCGGTGGTTTTATATCCGTCATTTTATTGCTGACCGCTCGCCGCACCGAGCACGATCGGGTGACCGTCAGCCGGCCGACACCGAACCGGCAGTGGATGGCGGAATTCGTGCTACGGGTAGCAGCCTGCGGGCTGGTTGCCATCGGCGTCTTTGGCTCGCCGCTTGGCGCTCGATTCCCATCGCTGCCGGCCGAACTCGTCCAGGCATCGGTGTGGTTGATGGCGATGGGGACGATTGTCGTCTTTGTGTCGCGGGCGCCTTTATGGTTCGGGATAGGGGGCCTAGCGATCGCAAGTGGGGTTGCGACGTTATACACCGCGCTCGATTCACGGTTGGTGACGGCCGGTCTGCTGGCGATAGGAGAGCTAGGGCTCGCGTTGGTGATCGCTGTGGCCGTCACTTTCGCCTATCGTAAGTCCTTCAGCAATTCCAAACGTGGCACAGAGAATTCAGGATAAGCGTTATGTTGAGCGCAAGCCTCTCTTGTATCCAAGTAGACAGTAACCGCCGATTCTTCTATAATTAGCCACACTAAGGATTGAGAACCAAATAACTTCCCCAATTGAAGCTAAAATCTCGAGTAATTCAACGGCAAAATGGGTAAGTTACCGGTTATGCTTAATTGGCGGGTAGCATCCTGAGTAGGTCGAAACGAAGTGGAGACCGTATCGAAGGGTGCGGCTCAAGCAACGCTTCGAGGTAAACCCGCACCCTTCGATACAGCTTTCGCTTTGCTACAGCTTACTCAGGATGCTGGTCAACGAATTAAGCATAATCGGCATCTCTCAATCTGACGCAACCCGCACCAGCCGCATGTTGTCGAAATACAGGGTGCGCGGACCCGCCGGCCACTGCTTCGTCTCTTCAATGATCGTTTCCGGCGCGATTTCGAGCCATTCAATGCGGGTCAAATCCACTCCACTGGCGCTGATGGCGGCCATGGGAATGACCACGTGGCGGAACCGATTCGGGAGTAGGATGATAGCGCCGCCGGTCTGTGGTGGGTACCAGCCCCCGCCCGCATCCCCCACACCGACTTCAACGTACGTGTAGTAGTCGCTCTCATTGTACACATCGAATTCCAAGGCAGTGTAGCTGCTCCAGTCGTACGTGGGAAAAGTGCCCACGCCAGCGTACGGCTCCTCGCCGGCCACATCATCATCGAAGACCGCCTTCAGCGCTTGACTGCCATCAGTTGCATGGTCGGTGACGCGCCCCACGGACTGCGTGTTGGCGAACTCCCACTCGTCAAGCTCGCCGGCCGTCTCGAAAGAGTAGAGCATCAGGGACTCCTCCGCCACGCGGCTGAGGGCGACGTCCTGCGTCGTCTGCCCGCCGGCTTGCACGGCAACAGAGCGATTCGCGGCCTGGTAGCGGGGGGCCGAGAAACCCACGTTGACGCTCGAACTTGCCGGCACAGCCACAGTAAGAGTGTACCGGCCGGCATCGTCTGTAAGCGCGCCGGATTCCCCATCCGTAACGAACACGTCCGCCAACAGCGCGCCGGTCGCCGCATCTGTCGCCTGTCCCTGAACGGTGGCAAACTGGACGGCTTCGCCGCTGTCCAACAGCCGGCCAATGCGGTCCCGCAGACGATAAACCTCAGCCGGCGATGGGTCCCAGTCCCAGTAATCGCGGGGAATGAGGCCGCGTACGAGAGCACGCGCGTAGTCGGGGCTGGTCTGCGCCGCCAGCAAGCTCAGGTAGTCGTGATCGTCGACGGCTTCTCGCGCCAGCTTCAACCGAATGGACGGGAGCGGGCCATCCACGTTCTTGCTCCCATCCCCTTCGATCTGATGCCCCGGCCAGAAGAGCGCTCCGCCGCCGTAGCCGTACACCGGCATCACGGCCGAGACCCAGGGATTGACCACGTCCTCGGCGCTCGAGCCGATCCAGGCCGCTACGGCCCAGCCGGCCACCGCCCAGGCGCTGTATTTGTAGGCCACCCAGCCCAGCCCGCGGTGCAGGGTGGCCTTGTAGTCCACGAAATCGCCCCAGTCGTTGTGGTAGAAACTCAACGTCTCGCCCAATGCCTGCCGGCTCGCCCACAGCGCCGGGTCCAGGTCGGCCTCTTGCACCACAACGTTCCAGTCATCCACCAGGCCCTTCAGATCTGGCCAGCCTCGGTCAGGTGGCCCAACCGGGACTGGGTAGACGCTGGAGGCCATGATCCTGTATCCTGAGTCCACTTCCTTTATCAACTGCGCCCACTCCTGCAGACGTTGAAGACCATCCAGGCCACTGTTGAGCGGCTCGTCGGCCACCCACTCCGTCTCGTCCGTGGGATAGGCCCACGCCTGATCCCACCAGCCTCGACTTTGCAGGTCGTCGCGCAGCGCGGCGTAGTACTGCTTGGCCTTGTCCACGAAGGTTGGATCCCCGAAGTCAGCCTGCTTGTAGAACGCTCCTCCACCGTCGCGGATGCGATAACGGTCATTGTCGCCATCGTAGACGTCGGGCACGTAGAAGGCCGGCAGGTCGTGGGTGTCGAGCCAGTGCGTGTAGAGAGAATCGGCCTGAGTCCAGTCGAGCTGCACCTGGTTGTTCGCCTCGGTGACCGTTGGCTCACGGTACAGGTTCATCGGTCCCAGCCGGTGTGCGGCCAGCGCTTCGTAGTGTTTGTCAACCAGATCGAAGAAGGCCGGCGTGCCCTCGGAGATATCGTCGTATTGGGGCAGCAGGGTCCACAAGGGGTCCAGCGTGGAGTTGACGGACAGCGACGGCAGCGACGGCAGTGTGAAGTTCCACACCACCAGCTTCAGGGGCAGCGACAGGGCGCCCTGATCTGTCGTGACAGTAACGGTGCCCTGATAGGCCCCGGCCGGCGTTCCGGCCGGGACCGCCAAGTCGATCCAGATGGGTTGGTTCTGGCCGGCGGAGACGCCAAAGGGCGCCCCCACGGGCTGTCCGGAGCCGTAGGGATCCTCGAAGGGGATCAGGGCGTCGGGGATGGGGCCAACGCCCTGATCCAGTGTGCCGGCCGGCAGCCCGTAGCCATACGGATCCGAGGGCTGCGAGACTATGTGATAGGCTTCACGGTAAAGGGTGATCTGGGTCTGGTCGATGGTGTCGGAGCCATGGGTCAGGTCACTCACCGCCACGTTCACTCCGGTGAGGTTCTGGGCACCGGCAGTGATGACAAGCTGCACGGGCTCTGTCTCGTTGCGAGCGGCATGCAGGCGGATGCGGCAGCCGTCCCAGACCCACGTCGATGCCGGCGACGCCTCGTCCAGGCGAATCTTGCGAGTGGAGCCCTCGGCCCAGACCAGGCCATCGCCGGCGAGCCGAGGCGCGGTCGGCCCGGTCTCACCCCAATCGGCCGCGACGAGCATGACATCGACTACATCTACATCACCGTCATCATCCAGGTCGAAGCGTGGATCTTCCAGGGGCCGGCGCCACCGGCCGGCCGCCATCGAGATGTCCTGCGCGTCCACCAAGCCGCTGTGATCCAGGTCAGCCGGACGGGGGCACAGATCGTCTTGGGCCAGAGCAGGCGCAGGCTCGATGGCCGGCAACAAGACGCCGGTGAAGAGCAGACACAACACCAGCCACAGCCGTCGCACCTCGCGACTACCGGCGCCTTCTCCGGCGACGTCTCCCCGTTGCCGGCGGCCTGAAGTATTCCAGCGTCTCGTTCACCCCCTCCAGATCGAACGCCTCCGGGTTGAAGTCATCCCCAACCCATTCGGCCATCTCTTGGTGCTCTTCGTGTTCAGGGTCCTGGATGATTTCGATCAAATCGGCGTAGCCCCACACACCGCCACAGTCTTCTGGGGGACAGGCACGCTCACCGGCGATGCACACCGGATAGCGCACCTCTGGATCTGCCTGAAACACCTTCTCCACGAGGATCTCGTGCTCCCAGTTGTCGCCGAAGTCGTAGGTATAAGAAAATCCGACCCCCTCCCCCCGAGCGACCTGGCTCAACCGCACCTCGCCGGCATCCTCGACCGGATACCAATCGGCGGGCGAGGGCTCGCCGTACTCCCCACCGTCGATGGTGAACTGCCACAGGTGATAGTTCGCCCACCCCATCGTAACCTGCAGTACCTCATGCAGCATCCACAGGTCCACGATGCCAGGTACCTGGATCTGGCGCCAGATGGTGGGCCTGAAATCCTCGAGAGTTACCTTGAGTTGATAGATGGGGCCTCCGCCGGCCCCCTTACCACGTGAGACCATCGGTTTCACACATCATTTCTGTTGTACCTCCTGCCAAAGAGACGTCACGCCCAGGCGTTCAGCCCAGGCCTCAATGTAGTCCATGTCCAGTTCGTCGCCCTGGGCCAGTAGGATGCTGGTGATGTCGCGTACGTGCTTGGGCTGCTGACTGATGCTGAAGTAGTGGAGCTTGTTGAGGATCAAGTCCTCGGGAGCATGAACGTGTACTTCGCCGAGGGGCGGCCCCATGTCTACCAGCCGGCGCCGGCCGAAGGCAAGCTCCCGGTACTCGTTTCCAGGCCGAAGCAGGAAGAGTTCAGCCTTGTAGCCGGTGTCCAGGTGAACGGCATTCACCGCCAGATCGCCTCGCGGCTCCAGAAAGATATCGAGGATGACGTCCGTTGGGACGAGCATGTTGCGCTTTTCGAGCTCTTCGGAGAGACGCCCCATGCGTTCCACGGGCACATTCGCGACAAGATCCACGTCCTGGGTCGAGCGAGCTTCCGCCCAAGCAGCCACGGCCAGGGCGCCGGCCACCATGTATTCGACATCAGAGGCTTCCAGGGCGTCGAGTACCAACCGGGCGAAGTCGATCAAGCCCATTTGTGGCTTCTGTGACTGGTCCGTCATTGCCGAGCTCTCCCTTGCTGTCGCAGACGACGCTTGTTAGCATTCCGCAGCCAATCCGAAAGATGAGTTGCCTGCCACACCCTCGTAGCAGGTTCCAGCCGGCGATAGATCGCAATCTGCCTCGGATCCACCTCCGCGACGGCGCCAGCGATGAGCCGCTGCAGACGTTCATCGAGCAGCGGCCGGCCCTCGACGTAGTAGCCCTCGCGGTCACCGTGGCGCCCGTAGGCCAACTCGTGGCCGGCATCGGCCAGCGCCTGGCGCACGACCGTCATGTCGCTCTCCAAAGCGGCGCGCGGCGACGGCCCAAAGCACCCGCGTCCCAAGAGCGCCTCCACCCGAGCGATGAGCCCCTGGCGCGTGAGATACGCTTCCTGCCACACCAGGCGCAACAGCGCTGTCTGGCGGGCTGCCGGCAGGTCGCCGTCGGCCATCTCGCGCAGCCAGGCGAGCCACTCGGCTCTGGACATATCGTTGGGAGGCATCCTCAACTGTGACATCTGCCTGAGTAGCTCGACAATGTCACATTCCAACACAGGCTACGCCGCAACCTGCGGGAGGGTAACCGAGATGAGTTCACGGGCATTGGGCTTAAACCGCTCACCTTTTCAGGCCACAGCATACTCAGTGTATTGTCTGGCTTTAGAGGAATGGAATGCCAAGACGATATGATCTTTGGGCACACCGGCCGCTTCCAGTTCTCCGGCAATACCATGCTCCGTGCCGTCACGCTGGATCCAGAACTTGCCATCAATAATATCCACATGGAGCAGACAACCGTGCACGCGCCTTTTATCCCAACCTACGTTGACTAACAGATAGTGGTCACCTTCACGGTCGAAAACCGTTAGTGTTTGAATATCTCCGTAGGCATACGGAACCTGCGCATATTCGCTTAACACGCGTTCGATAATCTGACGGTACTCAGCTAGGGCAGCCATCTCAGTATCACCTCCGCATCTTCGTCAAAAACGACAAGCCCAATCTGCTGGCTTTCCAGGAGCAGTTGCCCAATTGGCTCTTCAAAGACTTCCTGTAATGTTTCTTCACGAACAGCGAGATACAAGGCCCGTTCCGGTTCAGTCCGGCGCAAGACTTCGTGATACACAATGTACTGTCCGACAGCGTTTTCAAGATCATCCATGCTGGATGGTCCGGTGAAACCCTTGATTTCGACAGCTATTTTGGTGTCTTCCTTCTCGGCGCCGATAAATTGCTCTGCCCCTAAGTCCACATACATGTCTTTGCTGCCCCATTTTAGCCTCAATGGGTCATGGGTAATCGTCCAGCCATCTTTGTTAAGCGCGTTCTTGACAATATCGTGATAAACGTCTCTAGCCGGCACAGCAGGAACCCTCGTTTGTGAATCACCTCAAGCTAACATCCCGAAACAGTAACTTTTTCGTAAGCGTTCAGGGGTGTCATTGCGAGGAACGAAGTGACGAAGCAATCTCCACGGTGCAATTGCAGTCCACGGTGGAGATTGCTTCGCTTCGCTCGCAATAACAAATGCAGCGTTGAACTTAGGCCCATTTTGGACACCCACCTGAACGGTTACACTTTTTCATCGTAGGTGAGATGATACCACGACATCTGTATTTCATCAACTCCCACTTCCCACGCGGATGGGGGCAGTCTCCTTTTCATATGCCACCGGTGCGGCGAACGCTTACGCCGACGTGAGCGGCTGGACGAGGAGACTGGGTTGCTGCAACACCGCAATGAGTACCCGTTCTACCTAACCGGGCTCCGCATCGCCCGTGTCATAGAAGCGCAGGGCATCGCCGGCCGGCGGACACCCAGCCTCCCAACGGGCAGCAACGTCCATCACGTCCACCACCGTGATAAAGTCGTCATCATCGCGGTCAACAGGCCACGTCGCCGGCTGATTCCAGAAGCTGGCAACGGCTGTGATGTCGTCGGCATCCACGTCCCCGTCGCCGTCCACGTCGCCATCCAGGGCGCAGGCCGGCGACTCGAAAGCGCCGAGGTCCGGTACCCCTCCCCGGGGGCGGCCCAGGATGTCGTCGGCCGGCGATTGGGTCGCGTCGGCGGCGTCTCTGGCGGGGCTGCCGGCGGCCGGGGCGCCGAAACTGTTCACCAGCCGCTGGAACTCCTGGCGCACCGTGGCGTTGCCGCTGAGGAAGGCGCCGGCGCCGGGGTCCCAGCGCGGTAGCACGACGCTCGTCAGGTCGGGCAAGCCAGGATCGGCGACCAGGCGATTGGCGTCGTCGGTATAGTTGACCAGTTCGCCGGCAGCGCTAGGAATCGGCTCTGGCCCGTTCCAGTAGAGGCTGTGGTCAAGAACGAAGGAGAGCGTCTCTCCAAGCGGCGTATCCGAGAAATCGTTGGGCCGGCTGGGGTTCTCGGCCCCCATGGTGCCGGTGGGGTCGGACCAGATGTTGTTGTAGAGACGTATATTCTCGTTGGGTGGATTCTCACCTTCGGTGTTGAGACGCATGGCGTAGGCCAGGGCCGGCAGATCGCCCACCACGGTGTTGTGCCGAAACGTGATGTCTCGCGCTCCCTTCACCCCGAAAGCGGCCCGCATCACGTTCGGCGCGTTGCCCAGCATCAGGTTGTTCTCGACGAGCACGTCACGGGCCTCGTGGAAGGGCTGGCCGTCCTCACCCACCAGCACGAAGTAGCTGCCCGTGTCGCCCTGCCAGTTGAGAAAGACATTGCGGCGTACGGTGATGCGGGCGTTCTCGGGCAGGCCGGCCGAGTTCTTGATCACAATGTAGCTGCCCGTGTCGTTGCCGTTGGTGCGACCACTCCCCTGGAAGTCGTTGAGAAAGATGTTGTCCTGAATCACCACATCGACCACCCCGTTGACGTCGATGTGCTCATCGTGGCCGGTCTGGTTGTAGAAGATGTTGCCCTCCACGAGGATATCGCGGGCGCCGTAGTTGACTTTCAGCAGATCGTTGTCGAAGCTGTCGTGGATGATGTTGTTGCGGAACGTGATGCGGCTGGTCGCATCGTCGCCACCAGGCCCATCGCCGCGCAGGTCCTGGACCTGGATGACGAGGGCGCCGGCGCCCGGCCCGTCATGGGCAATATCGAATCCCTCCAGCTTCGACAA
>JAANWY010000164.1 GCA_018263655.1 Anaerolineales bacterium
GACCAGAGATTTCCCCCTGCCTATACTTGAACCAATCACCCGCAACGGCCGACTGACTGCGCCAAAGCGATGTCCACCCCCTTGCTGTTCTTCATTGCTGCCGGGTGGGGCGCGAATTTGCACCGTAACACCACAGATGCTATAATTGGCCGTTGCAGCTTTTATGAGCATGTGTATAAGCGTGTTCTCGAGCATAATGTACGATGCCCTGGCCTCATCACATAGCCTCTTCGCATAGCGGCTGGCTGCGGTCAGGGGTCCTTTGTGAAAGCCATTACCCAGAGCCCAAATGAGGGAGCGCACGAACTCATGGAGAAAATCGAACTAGCCGCTGAGCGGCGGGAAGTCATCGGCAAAAAGGTAAAACGTATCCGCGCTGAAGGTCAAGTGCCGGCCATCATTTACGGACCCGAAATCGAGCCCATCCCCATTCAGGTTGATGAAATCGATCTGGTTCGGACGCTGCGTGAAGCCGGCGCCAACCGACTGATCACTGTGAACATCGGAGGGGATGGGGACCCGCATGTCACACTGGCTCGCGATGTGCAGCGCGACGTACTCGCACGCAACCTACTGCATGTGGACTTTCAGGAAGTCGTGCTTACTGAGACCATCACCAGCGATGTTCCCCTCATACTCGAGGGGACACCTTCCATTGTCGAACGCGGTGAGGCCCTTGTCAACCAAATGCTTAACTCAGTCGAGATCGAAGCCCTACCCACGGACCTCATCCCTTCCATCGCTGTGGACATCAGTGAATTGGAAGAAGTCGACGACGCCATTCTCGTAAGCGATTTGGAGCTGTCTGATCGGGTGACCATGCTCACTGATCCCAATGAAATGATCGTCCGCGTCAGCCACCCCGAGATGGATGTGGAAGAGCTCGAAGAAGCCATCATCGAGGAAGAACTCGAAGTCGAGGTCATTCCTGAAGGCGAAGAGCTCGAAGAGCTAGAGGTAGACGAAGAAGGATTGGCAGAAGAAGAGGGAGAAGCCGAAGAGGAAGTAAGGGATTACATGATGTAGCTCCAAGAGGCCCTGTCTGAGAAACCTAGTCTCGATACAGTATCTTCTCAGTATATGGGGGGACATGGGTCGAAATACCATTTCGACCTACATAACCCCGAAACATTGAGAGGATGCTCGATACAGGTAACCTCAGAATTGGAGCGTCCAGGCCGGTGGGAAATGCCATTTCCCGCCGGCCCTTTTTTTCTTTTCTGATTTATGGTATAATGCAGGCAACAGTAATGAATGTGCGAGGAGGATCTTCTTTGTTCAGCCCCTTAAATGCTATCCTGGGCCTTTTCTCACGAGATGTGGGGATCGACTTAGGTACCGCCAACACGCTCGTGATGGTCCGGGGACAGGGAATCGTCATCAATGAGCCTTCGGTTGTTGCCATCGAGAGTAGGACCCGTAGAGTCTTGGCCATCGGCGCCGAGGCGAAGGAAATGGTGGGGCGAACGCCGGCCAGCATCGTCGCCATTCGTCCGTTGCGGGATGGCGTCATCTCAGACTTCGATGTCACTGAGAAGATGCTTCACTATTTTATCAACAAAGTTCACGAGAAGATCCTCACACCTATGCCCCGCCCGCGAGTGGTTGTCGGCATCCCTAGCGGCGTTACCGAGGTCGAGAAACGCGCTGTTCACGATGCTTCCCTGAACGCCGGCGCGCGTGAGGCGTTTCTAATCGAGGAGCCAATGGCGGCCGCCATTGGTGCCGGCTTGCCGGTGACCGAGTCCATGGGCAACATGGTGATCGACATTGGGGGTGGTACCACCGAGGTGGCCGTGATCGCGTTGGGGGGCATCGTCATCGCTGGCTCCTTGCGGATTGCGGGCGACGAAATGGATCAAGCAGTTGCTGACTATGCCCGGCAGAAGTACAACCTCTACATCGGTGAGCGGATGTCCGAGACGGCCAAGATGCAGATCGGGTCCGCCTATCCTTTGGAAGAGGAACAGACGATGGAACTGCGAGGCCGCAATCTAATTACGGGCCTGCCCCAGAGCGTCGCCGTGAGCAGCGTCGAGATTCGCGAGGCCCTAGCAAGTCCCGTGAGTACCATCGTCGATGTGGTGCGTGATACTTTAGACGATACGCCCCCCGAGTTGGTGGCTGACCTGATGGATCATGGCGTCGTGCTAGCCGGCGGCGGGGCGCTGTTGCAGGGGCTGGCGCAGCGGCTGCAGGATGAGACGAAAATGCACGTCCGGGTAGCTGAAGACCCCATGGCCTGCGTGGCTCGGGGTGCCGGCGCGGTTCTGGAAGACCTGGACACCTTACACGTAGCTCTGGCGACGACGCAGCGCGCCTCAGTTAGGCGGTAGCACCCGCCCACAGGGGGTGTGTGCATCCCAAGTTTGTAAAGCCGGTGGCCGGCGCTCTCAACCCGCAACAAGTTGCGGCGTCCGGACGCTCGAACTTGCGACGTCCGGAGCGGCGTCCTGAGCTTGTCGAAGGGGGCCTGTCGAAGGGTTCGAGATGGTGACGCATACTGGTACGGGAGCTCAGATGATGATTGCGTCATTAACAAATGTGGGATGCACCCCAGGAGGGTAACATGTTGAAGCGCACAAGCGACTCAACAATCCTGTTTGTCCTGATCGGTTTGAGTCTGGTCGGCTTCGCTCTGCACCGCACGGACGCCCTGGCGCCGGCCGAGCGCACCACCCTGGATGCAGTCGCGCCGGTCCAGCGGTCCATCGATGGGGTTGTGGATCGCGCCAGCAATCTGGTGGAAACGGCGCGCCGGCTCGATAGCCTACAACAGGAAAACGAAGCCCTCCGCGAGCTGGTGGACCAGCTAATGATCGAGAACGTTAAACTCAAGGATGAGACGCGAGAAATCCGGGCGTTGCGAGAGGAACTTCAGTTCAAGCGCGCCAACCCCTCTTTTGATATCCGCGCCGCCGACATCCTTGGTGGTCAGGTTGTCGGCCACGACCCCAGCAATCCGCTGTCATACATCATCATCGATGTGGGAGCCGGCGATGGTGTGCAGCGGGACATGCCCGTCACGCGGGCCGGCGCGCTCGTGGGACGAGTTGTGCGTGTCGGAGAAGAGGCTGCGCGCGTATTGTTGATCACCGACCCCACCAGCAAAGTCAACGCCCGCGTGCAACGCTCCGGGGCGACAGGTATCGTGGCCGGCAGCGTCGATGGCACACTGCGCCTGACGCGGATTCCGGCCGATGCAGAAGTAGGGGTAGGTGACATCATCATCACGTCCGGTTACGGCGGCAACTTCCCACGGCGGCTGGCGATCGGGCAGGTGACGCAAGTTCACAGGCGGAACGTGGACCCGTTCCAGACAGCCGATTTGCAGGCGGCCGCCGGCTTAGGTGCGCTAGAGATCGTTTCTGTCATCACAGACTTCCAGCCGACGCGCACTGACGACGTCCAGTAGAGGCTGCCCGATGACGAACAGTAACCGTTCAGGTGGTGGGGACCCTTGCGAAGGTTTGCCAATCGCATTCGGGCTGAAAGGGCCCTCGACAGTCGAAAATCAGCCCCTTGCCAAGGCTATACCCAACCTTCACAAGGGTAGCTGAACGCTTACGCTGAACATATTTCATTGAGGTGAGTGGGAGTGATGGACTCATGAGTCCTTACCTGGCTGTTTCCATATTGGCCGGCATCGCGCTCCTGCAGACGACCCTGGCCCCGTATCTCGCCTTTAGGGGCGCACAGCCTGACTTCATGCTATTGGCTGTCGTGTCGTGGAGCCTGTTGCGTGGCGGGCGTGCGGGGGCTGTGTGGGGATTCGTCGGCGGCTTGCTGTTGGAACTCCTGTCGGGTGGCCCATTCGGTGTCTTGCTCCTGCCGCTCGTTGTGCTCGGCTATCTATCGGGGTTGGGTGAGATCAACGTGCTGCGTGCCCATTTTCTCTTGCCAGGGTTGGTCATTCTGGTGGCGACTCTGCTCTACGACGCTCTAATTCTGATTCTCCTACAGCTACTCGGGCAGCCCGTTGTCTGGGGGCCAGCCCTTCTGAACTTGATCCTGCCGGCGGCGCTGCTCAACGCGCTGACCTTGCCGTTCTTCTACCTGCCGTTTCGTCGGGCTCACCAAACCAATCGTCAACCGCAGATGAAGTGGTAGCCGGCGCCTGAGCTGAGTTTATCGAAGCGATGGAACTTCGAGATCCTTTTCCGCGCCCAGCCCGCAATGACGATCACAACGGCGCGTCAGCCCGTCTGATCGTCTTTCGGGTGTTCGTTGTGCTGGTGTTTGTGGTACTGGCCGGGCGGCTGTGGCAACTGCAAATTGTGCGTGGGGAGCAATACCGCCAACGAGCCGACAGCAATCGGTTCCGCATCGAAGCAATCGACGCCCCGCGAGGCGTCATCTACGATCGGGGCGGCAACATTGTCGTCCGGAACAAGGCCAGCTTTGCTGTTTCCGTCGTCCCGGCTAACCTGCCCGCAGAGCAAGAACAGCACGTCTACCAGAAGCTGGCGGACTTGCTCGACATGCCCGTCAGTGGGTGGCCGGCCGGCGTTGGGACGGGGGCACGCCCTAGCATCCGGGAAATCGTTGAAGCCGGCCGCGCTCGCGATCCGTACTCGCCGGTGTTGGTGAAAGCCAACGTCCCGCGCGACACGGCGCTCATCATCGAGGAGACTCACCTGTCACTGCCGGGGGTGCGCGTTGAAACGGCCCCGATTCGCGAGTACACAACTGGACCGCTACTGTCGCACATTCTGGGCTACATGGGATCGATCCCGAAAGAATGGGCAGAGGCATACGACAGCCCAGACTACCACCCGGCCGATCGCGTTGGCTTGGCCGGCGTCGAATACAGCCTGGAGGATGTCCTTCGGGGTGAAAAAGGTCACCAGTTTGTCGAGGTGGATGTAGTAGGCCGGATTCTGCGAATGATCGGGGACCCGATTGAGCCTGTACCAGGGCACAATCTCTACCTGACGATTGATACACAATTGCAGCGGGATGTCGAAGGCATCTTGAAGGGAGCTTTGGAAGAACTCGGGGCGTCTTCCGGCGCGGCTGTTGTCGGCGATCCTGGCTCTGGCGAAATCATGGCTATGGTCTCGCTGCCGAGATACGATAACGGCCTGTTTGCCGGCGGTATCTCGGCCGACGATTGGGAGGAGCTCGCTAATGCCCCGTTGAACCCGCTCCTGAACCGCGCCATCGCCGGCCTATATCCCCCCGGGTCGATTTTCAAACTCGTTCCAGCCGCTGCAGCGCTCGAAGAAGGCGTCGTCACCCCCGACACCTTGATCGACGATCCGGGCGTGATTCTAGTTAAGAACGAGTACTTTCCGGACGATCCGGAGATGGCGCAGCCGTTTTACTGCTGGCTACGGTCAGGGCACGGCAAGCTCGATGTCGTGGGGGCCATTGCCCATTCGTGTGACGTGTTCTTCTATGAAATTGCCGGCGGATTCGAGGATTTTCGCGGTCTTGGCGTTGACCGCCTGGCGCAGTACGCCGAACTATTTGGACTGGGTGCGCCGACCGGCATCGACTTGCCCGGGGAGTTGGCTGGCCTGGTGCCGACGCCCAAGTGGAAGCGGAAACGGTTCGGCGCTGACGGTGGGGTGTGGACCACGGGCAACACTTACAACATGGGCATCGGTCAGGGTGATGTGTTGGTGACACCGCTCCAGATGTTTAGTCTGACTTCTGTTGTGGCCAGCGGAGGCACGCTGTATCGTCCGCAGATCATCCAGCGGGTGGTTGATACGCAGGGGGAGACGGTAGAGAGGATGGAGCCAGAGGTGACCCGCGAAGTTGCCGTCGATCCGGCGCACCTGGCCCTCGTGCGCCAGGGCATGCGACGGGCCGTCACTTCGGGCACCGCCAAGGCCGAGTGGACGCATCTGCCGCCGGAGATTGACGTCGCCGGCAAGACGGGTACCGCTGAGTTCTGCCAGCCTAACGCAGCCGGCACAGACTGTGAGCGTGACAGTGATGGCAATCTGCTGACCCATGCCTGGTTCGTAGCGTTCGCACCTTTCGAGGCCCCCGAAATCGCTGTCGTTGTATTCATCGATGGGCGCGGGGTAGGGCATGTGATCGAGGGTTCGCGGGTGGCGGCTCCTATCGCGGCGGACATCATCCGGACGTACTACGGGTTGCCGGAGTGGCAGCCCACGCCTACGCCCGGCCCGCAGTGACCAGTGAACGGTGAGCAGTAAACAGTGCCAAGTTGTGGTTACTGCTGACTGGATACGGTGCACTGACGACTGATGATGGCTGAGGGTACTGTCACGATCAAGGGCACCAAGGACGGACTGCTCGTCATCCTGAACCAGGATGACTGGCCCACGACCCTGAGCAACCTTAAAGAGCACCTGGTTCAGATGGGCACCTTTTTTACCGGCGGGAAGGTGATGTTACAGGCTGGGGGGCGTGTGCTGGAGGCCGAGGAACTGGAGACGGTCGCAGGTGTATTTAGTACCCAGGGCATGACGCTGACGACCGTCCTGAGCGAATCGGCGGCGACGCGCCGGGCGGCACACCGCCTAGGCTTTGAGACAGAACGCCCAAAGCCGCAACCACCGCCGCGGCCGGCGGCGACGATGGACAACATGGTAGTGCGACGGACATTGCGGTCTGGCCAGAGTGTGCACCATCCGGGATCAATCGTTGTGATCGGCGATGTGAACCCCGGTGCAGAAGTTGTAGCCGGCGGGGACATCATCGTGTGGGGCCACCTGCGCGGCGTGGTGCATGCCGGCGCATTGGGGGACAATGAGGCTATCGTGTGTGCGCTGGCGCTGGCTCCGACGCAGCTTCGGATTGGCAATCAGATCGCGCGACCGCCAGAAGAAGAAATGGAGACATCGCAGCCAGAGACGGCGCGTGTTAGAGACGACCAGATTGTGGTAGAGGATTGGGACAGATAGAGACTAGGGATTGAAGATTAGGCCCGAGCATCGGACCTAATCTCCAATCTCTAACTTGACAATGTTAAATTCGGTTCAGAAACAGCCTTTTGCTCGCCGAAGGTCTCCTGACCGAGGCGAACGGGGCTCGGTCAGGAGACCTTCGCCCAGCACGCCAGGTAATTTAACATTGTCAAGCTAATCTCTAGCCTCTAATCTCGAGAGGAGGAGATAAGATGCCTGGACGAGTGATCACCATCACGTCGGGCAAGGGTGGCGTTGGAAAAACGACGGCTACGGCCAATCTCGGCGTCGTCCTTGCCCAGCGCGGGATGCGGGTCGCCGTCGTCGACGCCGACATCGGGCTCCGGAACCTTGACGTTGTCATGGGTCTGGAGAACCGAATCATCTACGATCTAGTAGACGCCGTTGAGGGACATTGTCGCCTGGAACAGGCTCTGATTCGCGATAAGCGCCTGCCCGAGCTTTACCTATTGCCGGCCGCTCAGACCCGGGATAAATCGGCCGTCTCCGAAGAGCAGATGTGTGAACTGTGCAACGATCTGCGGGAGATAGTCGACTTTGCCCTGGTTGACTCGCCGGCAGGTATTGAGCAAGGCTATCGCAATGCAGTCGCGCCAGCCGACGAGATCCTCGTCATCACGACGCCCGAGGTTTCGGCTGTCCGTGATGCTGATCGCATCATCGGCCTGGTTGAGGCGGAGGGGAAGGGACCGGCACGTCTCATCATCAACCGCCTGAAGCCGGCGATGGTCCAGCGCGGCGATATGCTAGACACGCAAGATGTGTTAGATGTCCTCGCCGTTGAATTGGTCGGCGTCGTACCCGAGGACGAGAAGATCATCGTCTCCGCCAACCAAGGTCGTCCAGCAGCTCTGTTGAACGGCTCACTAGCCGGTCAGGCTTTCCACCGGATAGGCGGCCGGCTTTTGGGTGAGGTGGTGCCTTTTGTGGAACTGAAGGCGCCACCGTCGTTCCTCGAACGGCTACTGGACATTTTCCAAGCAACTGGAGGTGACTTATGAGTTTCTGGGATCGTCTCTTCGGACACCAGGAGGCCGAGAACCGCAGCAAGGATGTTGCGAAACAACGTCTGCAAGTGGTGTTGGTTCACGACCGAACGCGCATTCGGCCGGGTCTCCTGGATACGATCCGAGACGAAATCGTCAGTGGTATCTCGAAGCATGTCGAGGTAGACAAAGGCCATGTCGAACTATCCCTCGCGAGCGAGGGTGGCCAGAGCCGGCTTGTCGCCGACATTCCGTTGAAGGTGGCTGGCCGACCACGACAGCGACCGACTGCTGGCTGAGCGAGTGAGCCGAGGTGCAGAGGTGCAGGGGAGAGAGGATCGAACTACGACATACCTGCCCTTTTCTCTCCTGATCCTCTGCTCACGCATCAGCGATCAGCATCCTGCGGTCGGTGGTATGGTCTGAACCGTCCGTGATCTGTCGCGAGTGAGCAGCGGAACAACACGTTCCAGTCGGTCACAATATTGCTCGTAGTGAGCGCTTCACCACCTGAGCGTGCGCTGAAGTGTACAAGATGAGCATGCGTTGTGACGAACTAAATTGCTGAGGTTCGTCTCATTTCATGCATCGTTCTCTATGGCGTGATTTCGATTGGCTCTTACTGATCTTCACGCTTGTCATCATCGGGTTGGGCGTGGTGATGATCCACAGCGCCGATCCTTGGTCGAATAGTGCATGCCCTGGCACGATACCGTGTGCAGGCCGGCAATTGCTGTACGCGTTGGTCGGGCTTGCAATCCTATTCGTCGTCGCTGCGATGGACTATCGCTTCCTGCGCAGCCTGGGCTGGCTCGCATATGCTGGTGCGGTTGGGCTGCTTGTAGCCGTACTCAGCATCGGCACCGTGTCGGGAGGAAGCCAGCGATGGCTAGACCTTGGTTTCTTGCCGGCGCAGCCCTCGGAGATCGTTAAGCTGCTGCTCGTCATCGCTTTGGCCAAGTACATGGCCGACATCGATATGCGCCGGCTTCGACACGTCGTGATATCGTTGATCCTGACGGTCGTCCCGATGGCCCTCATCTATCAGCAGCCAGACCTGGGGACCGCGCTCAGTCTGATCTTCATCTGGCTGGTCATGGCCTTCGTTGCCGGCATGCGGGTATTCCATCTCAGCATGCTGGGACTGACTGCTGGCCTAGCACTGCCGTTGGCGTTGGCAAGCCTGGAAGGCTACATGCGAGATCGGATCGCCCTGTTCCTTGATCCGGCTCGTGATCCGCTGGGCAGTAGCTTCAGCGTCACCCAGGCGCTGATTGCTGTGGGTTCGGGTGGTTGGTTGGGGCGCGGCTATACCAGTGGCACTCAGAGTCAGCTTCGCTTCCTGCGGGTTCGTCACACGGACTTCATTTTTTCTGTGCTGGCCGAGGAATTGGGCTTCGTGGGAGCACTGATTCTCTTCGCCCTATTGGCGTCCTTGATCTTGCGGATCGTCCGCACCGCACATCTAGCCCGCGACGACTTCGGTCGGCTGGTTGCTGTGGGGATCGCGACGGTCGTGCTGTTTCAGGCCTTCATCAACATCGGGGTCAACATTAACCTATTGCCGGCCACGGGGATGCCTTTACCCTTCTTCAGTTATGGTGGAAGCTCCCTCATGACACTGCTGATGGCGCTCGGCCTGGTGCAGAGCATCGTCATGCGCCGGCCCCGCGCCTTCGAGTTCTGACCTATCCAGAGGAGTAGATCGCTATGATAGAGAAGCCATCCCGTACTGGCAAAACCCGTACCCGTGACGTCGATCAAGATTTGTCCACCGCAGACCGCAAGGTCAGCTATGAAGAATTCTTTGAATGGGCTCCCGACAGCCGTATGGCTGAGTGGGTCAACGGAGAAATCATCATGCCATCCCCGCCTCGATTCGGGCACCAGGACATCAGCGATTTTCTCGCCGCCGTGTTACGCATCTACACCCAGGCCTTCGATGTGGGGCAGGTGATCAGTGCGCCCTTTCAGGTCAAGCCCGGGATTGACTTTCCGGGTCGTGAACCGGACATCCTCTTCCTCGTCGCCCCTCACGGGCTGGAGGAGGACACGCCACGCCTGGAGCGTGCTCCGGATATGGCCGTTGAGATCATCTCGCCAGGGACGGAAGGGACGGATCGGGAAGACAAGTTTCTAGAGTATGCCGCTGCGGGGGTGCGCGAGTATTGGCTGATCAATGGATTGGAGCAGTGGGCAGAGTTTTATCGACTGGACGCGGCCGGCAAGTACGAGTTGGCTTTGTCTGGCAGCGCCGGGATGTTCCGCTCGGAAGTGATTGAAGGCTTCGTACTGGGGGTATCCTGGCTGTGGCAGGTACCGCGCCCGCGACCGGAGTTGGTGGTGCTGGAGATAGCGGGGGTGGACTATGCACGCGAGGTGCTGATGGCGGCGACCAGCGTGCTGCCGGCCAATGAACTGGCATCGGCTCTGCCCGCCGTGTTGACCGCCTTGCCGGCAGACGTCGTCGCCCAGACGCTGCCTGATGTGCTGACCGCCTTGCCCTCAGATATCGTCGCCCAGACGCTGCCTGATGTGCTGACCGCCTTGCCCTCAGATATCGTCGCCCAGACGCTGCCTGATGTACTGGAAACTTTGCCATTGGAGTTACTCGTAGACACTCTAGCTGAGCTTGGCACATCACTGCCGCCGTCAGAACGGGCCGAATTGCGTGACGCGCTTTCGTGACCGTGTATAATAATCCGGGAGTTGATTCAATGACCAAGGTTTCTGCCGAGCCCAGACGAAGGGGGCATCCTGAGTCCAACCGAAGGGTTCGTGTCCGTTTTGCCCCAAGTCCGACAGGTTGGTTGCACGTCGGCAATGCGCGCACCGCGTTGTTCAACTGGCTGTATGTGCGCCACACCGATGGCGACTTCATTCTGCGCATCGAGGATACCGACCAGAAACGGTTGGTGCCCGGTGCACTGGGAGATATCAAGTCTGGGTTGCGCTGGCTCGGGCTGGGCTGGGATGAAGGACCAGACGCCGGCGGCGATTATGGACCCTACGCTCAGTCGGAACGATTGGGCATCTATCAGGAGCACATCGAGAAGCTGCTTGACAGCGGCTATGCCTACAAGTGCTACTGCAGCTCAGAGAGGCTGGAGCGAGTTCGCCAGGAGAAACAGGCCCGTGGGGAATCGCCTGGCTATGATCGGCAATGCCGAAATCTGAGCGCGGAGGAGCGCGCGGCTTTTGAGGCCGAGGGAATCACACCCGTGTTCCGCCTCAAGATGCCGCTGGAGGGCCAAATCTCCTTCGAGGATGTGATCCGAGGCGAGATTTCCTTCGACTTCGACGATCTGGAAGACATTGTGCTGCTGAAGTCCGACGGTTACCCCACGTACCATTTCGCCAACGTGGTAGATGACCATCTGATGGAGATTTCCCACATCATGCGCGGTGACGAGTGGATTTCCAGCGTGCCACCGCACTTAGTAATGTATGAGGCCTTCGGCTGGAAACCGCCGATTTTCGCACATCTGCCGATGATCCTTGACCCCAGCGGAGAGGGTAAGCTGTCGAAGCGCAAAGGGTCTGGTCAGATGACGGAGATTCGTGAGTTCCGCACTGCCGGCTACCTCCCCGAGGCGCTCTTCAATTTCTTCGCGCGCCTGGGTTGGGCTTACAGTGGTGATCAGGACGTGTTCAGCCGCGAGCAAGCCATTGAGCGCTTTGACATCACTGATGTGCGGCCATCGCCCTCAGCCTTCGCCTATGACAAGTTGAACTGGATGAACGGCGTGTACATCCGCGATCTGCCGGCCGATGTGCTGGCCGGCCACCTGACGGCGTTCCTGCGTGACAAAGGCTTCGACGTTGACCCAGACTTCACGCGTCGGGTCGTGCCCCTCATTCAGCAGCGGATCCAAACACTGGGTGAGGCCATCGACTGGATAGACTTCTTCTTCGCAGACGAGGTGCAGCCTGATCCGGCCGAGCTGCCCGGCAAGAAGATGGACGAGACTCAGACGGCCGAGGCCTTGGCGGCGGCCTACGATGTGCTGGCTGAGCTTGAGCCGTTTGAGCAAGACGCTATCAACTCGGCGCTCCGGGCCAAGGCTGAAGATCTTGGTCTGAAGGCCGGCCAGTTCTTCCAGCCGATTCGCATTGCCGTCACAGGCAAGCGCGTCGCTCCGCCGCTCTTCGGCACGCTGGAGTTGGTGGGCAAAGAGACAGTTCTAGAACGACTCGAAGCTGCGCAGAAGTTGCTGTTGCAGACTACGATGTTGGAACAGGAAGAATAGAGGGAAAAGCGGAAAAGGGAAAACAGGTTTCCTCATTCTTCCACCTTTCCTTTTTCTTCTTTCCGGCTTTCACGATGACGTACTTGCTACTTGGCCTCACGCTTGGGTTTGGCGCCGGCATCAGCCCCGGCCCCATGATGGCGCTGGTGGTGACCACCTCGCTACGCAAGGGCCTGGATGGCGGCCTTCGCGTCGCTCTCGCCCCCCTGATCACTGACTTACCCATCATTTTGCTGACGCTCTTCGTCCTGGAGCGAGTGCCGGACTGGACCCTGAGCGTCCTGGCGACGGTTGGCGGCCTGGTCGTGATTTACATCGGGGTCGAGATTCTTCGTTCGGCCCGTACCGCTACCTTGGGTGGGGAAACCTCTGACGACGTGAGTAACGTGAACAGTGAGCTATGGCGAGGCGTGCTCGTCAACGCACTGAATCCCAACCCCTACATCTTCTGGGTTACGGTCGGTGGGCCGACACTCCTGGCCGGCTGGCATGAGTCGAACGTTTACCCCTTCGCCTTCTTGGCCAGCTTCTACACGTTTCTGATTGGCTCAAAGGCCGTGGTTGCCTGGGTCATCGACAATCGGGCGGAGAATCTCTCACTGGTGTGGTATCGCCGCATATTGGTGATATGTGGCTTGGGTATGATCGGCCTCGGACTGGCGCTCATCGCCGGCTTCCACGCGACATGACGGTGCTCTTCCGATCTCGCGCGGCTTCAGGCGAATCGGCGCTGGGGACGCTCAGCGTCATCCTCTTTTCCCGCACAATCCTAAACAGCAGCTATCGGATTATTTACCCGTTCCTGCCGGCCATCAGCCGCGGCCTCGGCGTCTCGCTGACGGCCGTCAGTCTGCTGATCACTGTCCGTTCCTTCGTCGGCCTCAGCAGCCCGCTCTTCGGGCCGGTCTCCGACCGGTATGGCCGGCGTGTCATGATGCTCAGCGGCCTGGCACTGATGGTGGCGGGCGCCTTACTGCTGGCCGGCGCGCCTTTGTACCAAGTCGCCCTCCTCGCCTTTGCGCTGTTTGGCATCGCAAAGGCCATCTACGATCCGGCGCTGCAAGCGTACGTCGGCGATTGGATACCCTACCACCGGAGAGGGCGCGTCATGGGCATCATCGAGTTTTCGTGGGCAGCCGCGTGGTTGCTGGGTGTACCGGTGGCCGGCTACCTCATCGAATTTCAAGGTTGGCAAGCGCCGTTCGTCGTCATTGCCGTCTTGGGCTTGCTGAGCATCTTTCTCACTCGTCGACTCCCCAGCCCTGATCGTGAAGACGACGGCCGCGTCGACCTCCATTGGCGAGCCTTGCTCAGCGATCGCAACGCCCTGGGCGCCCTGATTATGAGCGGGTTGATGGTGTTCGCTAACGAGAACATCTTCGTGGTCTACGGCGCCTGGATGGAGTCGACCTTTGGGCTCAGTGTGAGTGGCCTCGGGTTGGCCTCGATTGTAATTGGGGGTTCCGAGATCGTCGCTGAGGGATCGATGGCCGCTTTCGTGGATCGCATTGGCAAGAAGCGGGCGGTGGCCGGCGGGATGTTGCTGACAGCCGGGGCTTATCTGCTGTTGCCGGCCATGACGCGCAGTCTGGCCGTAGCAATGGTTGGGCTGGCTGTCGTTTTTGTCGCCTTCGAGTTTACCATCGTGTCTTCGCTACCGCTGGTGTCGGAGCTGACGCCGGCCACGCGAGGGACGCTGATGGCACTGAACGTAGCCGCGCTCTCTGGAGGTCGGATGCTGGGGTCGGTCACTGCGACGCCGCTGTGGCTTCACGGAGGGATGGTGCTGAACGGCGTCGTTTCGGCCGGCGCGGCCTTGGCGTCGCTGACAGTGCTTGTAGTTTGGATCCGTGAGGGAGGGTAGGTGCGGATTGGCGCTGAGCTGGTTCTAACGGACCGACGTGACGGTCCATGATCGGATCGACATTGCGCGCCGCTACTTCGAGCCCGACCGAGCGTGGGGCGAAGTGGTGAGTATGGCCGAAGAGTATGGCCTGAGCCGCACATCGATCTACGACATTGCTGTGCGGGTGGGGGTACTGTTCGAGCCGCGGGTGTCAGGTCCGGTGCCCTGCCTCAAGAACATACTCCCGTGTGTCGTCCAGCCCCCGGCCACCGGCTCAGAAGAGACGCTGTCGCCGGAACAGGCCGTCACGCTGTTACACCGTCTGATCCTGACCGCCGTTTTCCCTGGCGGCGTGACCATGCGCCCACTGGAGGAGATTCTGAAAGAAGCGCCCCTCCCCGGCCGCTCAGCGCCGACCATCTGGCGCATCGTCAGCCAAGCGGGAGACACAGCTAGCCACATTCTGAGCCAGGTCAACTATGGGTGGTGTCCCACCTACGACGTCGCTCTCCCTCGGGTGCTGGTGGCCATCGACGAGACCTTCTTCGATGGGCATCCAATCTTGTTCGTGGTGGAACCGGTCTCGCTGAGCATCTGCGATTTCTACGTGTCCCCCGACGGCGACCACGCGAGCGAGACGTGGGAGCCCTTGCTCTTGCTGCTGCAAGAAGACCATCACTTGCCCCTCTACGGTGGCCTGGGCGACGGGGCCAAGGCCTACCCGGGCACCATCCAGGAGATTGTGGAAGAGGCCAAGCGCTTCTCCGAAGACGTCTTTCATACCCTCCTTGACCTGGGAACCCTGCGCCGCAAGCTGGAAAACAGCGCTTATCGTGCCTTCCGCGCCGAATACCAGGCCGCCCGGCAGGTGGAAAAGGAAGACACCCCCGAAAATCAAGCCAAACTCCGCCAGGCTAGGGAAGAGTCCCTGCGCCAGGCCGAATTGCACGACGCCTTCGAGGCGTACACCGGTTGGGTGGCCTGTCTGCCTTCGCACAGGCAGGCCGATGCTTTCCAGATGGTGGACTTGCGCAGTGGTGAGGTGTGCGACCGCGAGATCAACGCCTGGCTGATGGACGCCGCCATCGAGGAGATGGCCCAACTAGATCACCCCGACGTGGTCAAAATGAGTGAACGCCTGGCGCGGCACCAGAAGTACCTGTTGAATTATCTCGACTGGTTGGCCGAACACCTGACCCCGCTTCTGGCCGAGTTGCATCGCTATCTAGGTGACCCAGACCTGGAGAAGGCCGTCCTGCAAGCTGTTGCGCGAACGTGGCGACTGGAGCACGAAGTCAGGGGCATGCAACGGCGCGCCTTCCGCTCGGCTTGGCAACGCGCCCAACAGGAACTGGCTATCTGGGTCGCCGGCGATGACGTCCTGGAACGGTGGAGTCGCCAAGTCCATGCCCTGCTGGAGTGGGTGCAGCGCACCAGTTCAGCGGCTGAGAACATCAACAGTATTCTCAAGCCCTTCCTGGCCCGCAAGAAGCACTTCGGCAGTGCAGAGAGCCTGTCCCATTTCGTGGCCCTCTTCGTCCAGGTCTCCGTAGGAGACACCATAATCTGCGGGTCTTCAAAGAAGGGAAGCGGGAGGGACACAGTCCCTTTGAGCTCTTGGGTATCGACCTGGGCGAGAAGGACTGGCGAACCTTGCTCGGTTACCCGCCCGTTCACTAAGCCGACAACCGGCTTGTCAGCGCTCGCCCCTCTCTCAACTCGGGCTTCTCCGAGGCGTTCGCCCCTGCGTTCAGCCTGGAAAATGGCTATTTTGTTGTGAAAGTGTCAACCGAACTCTGCCCCAATTTACGGGGCTTGAAACGATGCCAGAAAGAGTCATTTGCTTGACAGCAGACCTTCTGACTATAATTTGGCCAGCTCAGATGGCTGATCGAGATTGTACATAATGCATTTTCATTTGTCAACCAACGCAGAGAATAGTGATTGGGACACCTTCACAGCCTACTCCCCCTGGGGCCACCTGCTTCAGTCTTCCTCCTGGGGCCAATTCAAGTCCGAAACCGGATGGGAGATGCTCCGTATCGCCGGCCGCACCGACGAGGGCGTTGCCTGCGGTGCCCAGATGCTGCTGCGATCAACACCCGGTGGAGCCGTAGCCTACGTTCCACGCGGCCCCATCGTCGCGCCAGACGCCGACGTCCTGTCAGCCCTCTTGGAAGCGCTGACCGACACCGCACGCGACCGAGGCGCCGTCTTCCTCAAAATCGAACCCGACTGGCCCGACGACGCGACACCTGCCGGCCAGCTCGAAGCACTCGGTTTCCAACCCAGCGACCAGACGATTCAACCGTGCTCCACCATCGTCCTGAACTTGCGGCCAGACGAAGACGACATCCTGATGGGGATGAAGTCCAAGTGGCGGTACAACATCCGGCTGGCCGGCCGCAAGGACGTCCAAGTGCGTTGCGCCACGGAAGACGACATGCCGGCCTTCTACAACCTCATGGAGACGACCAGCGACCGCAACGAGTTCGCTATTCACGAACGTGGCTACTACGCAACCGCCTGGCAGTACTTCCACCCACAGGGGCTAGCCGAACTGTTCCTGGCCTACTACGCAGATGAGTTACTGGCCGGCCTCATGGCCTTCCGTTTCGGCGACACGGCCTACTACCTGTACGGTGCATCGTCGAACCAACACCGCAACCGCATGCCCAACCACTTGCTCCAGTGGCGCGCCATCCAGTGGGCGAAGCAAAACGGCTGCACCCAATACGACTTCTGGGGCATCCCCGACGCCGTGGGCGAGGCCATCGCGCGCGGCGACGACGTCGAAAATAAGCGCGGCGGCATGTGGGGCGTCTACCGCTTCAAGCGCGGCTTCGGCGGTGACGTCGCACGTACCGCCGGCGCCTTCGACCGTGTGTTCAAGCCGGCGCACTATTGGGTGGGGACGCGGGTGTGGCCACGCGTGCGACAGTGGGTCGCTTAATTGTGAATTGTGAATTGTGAATTCTTAATTGTGAACGGGTTTGCGGGGGAGAAGCGCTATGGCTAAGGGCGATGATATTGAGGAAAGATTGATCGAGTTCGCTGCCGGATTATCAGCTCCAGCATAAAGACTACGAAACGCAGAAGAAAATAATTCACAATTGCCAATTCATAATTCATAATTCACAATTCTCTTCCGCATGCCCAAACTAACCACAATCGAGATCACCGATCGCAACACCTGGAACATCGCCCTCAAGCAACCCCGACAACAGCTCGGCCGCCACTCGCCGGCCTGTCTGTGCGAAGGCAGACAGGCCGGCCAGAACTGCCGCGCTACATCCTCCGACAGGTCGCGCAACAGACGCCGGCCCTGGCTCACACGGTGCCAACGCCACACCACCGGATTGGGGGTGGTGTCCCACCTACGTGGTCATCCTCGGCCTCATCGGCCAGGCGGTGTCCTGAGCGACGTCCTGAGCTTGTCGAAGGGGGCCTGTCGAAGGGAACTCGAAGAAGCTGCTCAGGGTAGCCAAGCGGCGATTGACCGTGGCGGCGCTCAGACCTTGGGTCAGTTGCTCGATGACGAAGTGGCTCACATCGGACCGGGTGACCTGCCGGGGTGCTTTGTCGACCACCCGACCGAATTGCTCCAAATCGTTTTGGTAGTGGACAGCGGTAGTACTCGTCGGGTGGCGCTGTTAGATATGTTCGATGAAACGCTGCATGGCTTGTGCAAAGTCTTGATTCATTGCTGGCCCTCCTGGTTTCATTATGCCACAGGTGGTGACCAACTGTATGTAAGTCGAAGGGTTCGTGGCCTGTCTGCGTCTGCCTGTGCGTGCCTGTACGCTTCACAAGTGATACAACTTGACATCCAAGTTATGGGGAAACACCAGGGTGCCGAAGTTGACAGGCGTAGGAAAATCAGCTATACTCGAAGCGTAAATTGAATACTTGCAAGCAAGAAACCTTCGGGGCAGGGTGAGGTGCGTGCAGCGCACCGATTCCCGACCGGCGGTATGGGAGTTAGTCGATTAGTCGCTTGCTTGGTTGCTTGGTTGCTTGGTCTGGTAGTCGCTTAGTCGTTTGACTATTTGACTAACCGACCAAACAACCAAACGACTAAATGACCAAGCGACTAAACGACTAACCTTCCGAGCCCGCGAGCCTTATGGCTGATTCCGGTGAGAGACCGGAGCCGACGGTATAGTCCGGATGGAAGGAGGTTCGATGTGGCGTTGCACAGCCGGCGCTTCCGAGCTTCTCCGTGGGAGAAGCTTTTTCAGTATGAGGATGCTTCAAGCGTCGTCAGTGTATGCACTACTGTGTATGCACTACTGTGCATGCGCTGCTGTGTGTGCGCTGCTGTGTGTGCGCAGCCATTCCCCGAGGGTCAGTTGGGTCCTCGGGTTTTTTTGTGTACCGATATCACACAGCCAAGGCCTATTGAGATGTTTGATGATGGAGATGGTTCTATGGAATTGACGCATACTGCTTCGAGGCGTACTGTAACTGGGCGACGGCGCATTGGACGCCGGCCGGCACCGTTGTCCCCCGGCCAGTTACAGGCATTCACAGTGCCGGTGTCGCTAACTTTGCTCATCGGCATCTGGTCGATAGTGGCTCGATTCTACCCCACGTGGATCCTGCCCGGGCCGGCCCAGGTCTGGCACCGATTCGTTCAGGTAGCGGGAGATGGCACGCTGCTACGGCACGCGCAGGTGACGCTGACCGAGGCGTTGCTGGGGTTCGCGCTCGGGTTCTGTGTGGCCGGCATCTTAGGCTATGGGCTTGCAAAATCGCCAACCCTTGAGCGGCTCGTCTCGCCCTACATCGTGGCGTCACAGTCGACGCCCGTCGTCGCCATTGCACCGTTACTGATCCTCTGGTTTGGGGCCGGAATCCTGTCGAAGATTCTGGTGTGCGCGCTAGTCATCTTCTTCCCGATGCTCGTCAACACCGTGGTCGGGCTGCGGTCCATCGACCAGGACTATCGAGACCTCTTCGAGAGCCTGGATGCCTCCGCCTGGCAAACGTTCACCAAGCTGGAGTTGCCGGCGGCGCTACCCGTGCTCTTCGGCGGCCTGCGCGTCGGCATCACACTGTCCGTCGTCGGCGCCGTCGTCGGTGAGTTCATCGGCTCGGACCAGGGACTGGGGGCGTTGATAAACATTGCGCGCGGCCTCTTCGACACGCCTTTGATGTTCGTCGCTTTGTTGACGTTGATTTCCATTGCCTTGGTGCTCTATCTGTCCGTCGTGATGTTGGAGCGCATCTTGGTGCGATGGCGCTAGCACGAGATTGAGGATGCAACGATGAAGTACAAGACGCTGACTATCTTTCTCCTATTGAGTCTGATCTTGACGGCGTGCACGACGGCATTGGCTCCCACGTTGCCAGCGCCAACGAGTGAGCCGGCCGACCGGCCGACTGAGACCCAGCCCCCCACGTCTCCCCCGTCCGTCCCGCCAGTGACCCCCACCGAGGGGGTGCCCCGATCTCGCGAGGTCAACCCGCTTACGCCGGTTATTCTGTCTATGGGCTTCGTTCCCAACGTGCAGTTCGCACCGTTCTACGTGGCTGTGGCCAGGGGGTATTTCGCCAAGAACGGGCTGACCGTCGAGTTTGACTACGGGATGGAGAACGATCTGCTACAACTGGTTGGTACGGGCAAGCGGCAATTCGTTGTGGGCAGCGGCGATCAGGTGATCCTGGCCCGCTCCCGAGGGCTGCCGGTGGTCTATGTGATGAACTGGTACCGGCGGTTCCCGGTTGTTGTATTCGCGCTGGATGATCTGGATTGGCCGGCCGACTTGGTGGGCAAGACCGTCGGGTTGCCCGGCCTGTTCGGGGCCAGCTACATCGGCTGGCAGGCCTTGTTGAATGTGACTCACATCCCTGCTGACCGGGTCAACGTCGAGACGATTGGTTTCACCCAAGCTGAGGCGGTGGCCGCCGGCAAAGTCGACGCCGCAGTCGGCTATGCCATGAACGAGCCGATCCGCCTGCGACAGGAAGGTTACACCCCGGCTGTGATCGAGGTCGCTGACTACATCGATCTAGTTGCCAATGGCCTCATCACCAACGAGACGACGATTGCCGAGAACCCCGATCTGGTACAGCGCGTCGTAGGGGCGTCGCTCATGGGCCTGCGCGACACCATCGCAAACCCCGACGAGGCGTTTGAGATCACGCTCAACTACGTGCCCGAGGCCGGCGAGCACCGCGAAGCTCAGTTGGCAGTCCTCGAGAAATCCATCGAATATTGGAAGGCCAACCAGCTTGGGTACTCCGACCGGGCGGCGTGGGAAACGTCGCGGCAATTCCTGAGAGACATTGGCCTAATTGAGGAAACAACTGACGTGAACGAGATGTTCACGAATCGATTTGTGGACGCGGTTGGACTGGAATGAGGGGTTGTGACTTCCAGATGCTTCGTGGATGGTGGTCAACGGATTGCGGCCTACGGCTTGGCATAGCGGATTATCGGAAAATCGGCGCGGGCTGTTCCATTCGCGACTTTCGCTCTTTTCACATATTCGCGGTCCAAAGTGCACTTGCCTTTTTGCCAGTTCTGTGCTACACTGCGTCTAACAACAGAAAATAGACTCGACAGAGGTGCCCTTCGGCCCGGATGCCAGGGTTTAAAGGCGAAGCCGGTGAAAGTCCGGCACTGTCGCGCAACTGTAACATCAGTGTACAGTAAACAGTGATCAGTAAACAGTCGTAGATTGGAGACAATACTGATTACTATTCACTGATCACGTCCGTCGTACCGACGGGCGTTCACTGGTGAAGTCAGGACGCCCGCCTCTATCGCGCTCTGCACACCCTCGCGTCAAGGAGGTGGGAGCATGGCTGCCTAGCCCGAGAGACACCCCCCTTACCGAGACGGTAAGGGATTCGCTTTGTAGCCGTCAAGCCAACCTACCCGACCCAGTCTGATGACGAGGTCGGGTTTTTGTATCTTCTCAATAAGCTGGGGAAGGTAGGACGAATTGCCAATTCGTCTTACATATTGGCCCCAAGATATTGAGAGGATACGGGTTTTTCGTTTCTCACCGCAACAGTCTAAGGAGAAGAGGAAGCGAATGAAATACCCCGTTTTGTCACTAGCGCTGCTCACGGCTCTATTGCTTACCGTCGGAGCCGGCTGCGCCGCACCCCCCGCTACCCCTATCTCGGGCGCCGCGCCACCGGATTCGTCTGCGCCTCCCACAGCCACGCTAGCCGGCTTCCCGATCACCGTGACCGACGATCTGGACCGAGAAGTAACTGTCAACACGAAACCACAGCGTATCGTGTCATTGTCACCCTCTAACACTGAGATCCTCTTTGCGGCAGGGGCCGGCGATCAAGTCGTGGGCGTCACCGAATACTGCAACTTTCCACCCGAAGCTCAGGAGCGAGAGACAATTGGCGGCTTTTCGGCCAAGACCATCAGCGTCGAGAAAATCGTGTTCCTCGAACCGGATCTGGTCTTCTCCGCCAGTGCTATCCAACAGCCGGTGATTGATGCCTTGGAACAGGCCGGCATCACCACCTTCGCCTTCGATCCGGAGGGGGTCGAAGGCGTCTACGAGAACATCGGAGCAGCCGGCCAGCTCACCGGCCACGAAACTGAAGCCGGTGAGGTGGTAGCTGAGATGAAGCAACGTCTCGCTGCCGTACGAGATGAAGTCGACGCAATTCCGGACGACGAGCGCCCCACCGTCTTCTACGAGGTGTGGCACGAGCCGCTGATGACGGCCGGCCCCACGACCTTCATCGGCCGGCTCATCGAATTGGCCGGCGGGGAGAACATCTTCGCTGATGTGGCCGAGGAGTACCCCCAAATCAGCACTGAGACCGTTATTCAGCGCGATCCAGACGTGATCCTCGGGCCTGACAGCCACGGTGAAGAGCTGACATCAGAGAAAATCGAGGCTCGGGTGGGTTGGGCGAGCATTCAGGCAGTACAGGATGGGCGCATCTATCTCGTGGATGGCGATATGGTTTCCCGGCCTGGGCCTCGTCTCGCTGTCGTGTTGGAAGACATCGCTCAGGATCTGTACCCTGACCTGTTCCCCTAGTGATGCTCGGCATGAATCCTTCCCCAGTTACCTGTTCAAAGGGGATCGTCAGATCCCCGTCTGGAGCGGCGATTTCTCCTGCTTGCAGCGGACTTTTGCCAGGCGTCTGGCGATCCCTAGCGAGCGTACAACTGATGGAGTATTGTCTGCCAAGAACCACTAGGGACTTCCAGGGAAGTAGTTACTTAGACTATAAAGTTCGGTAACTACTCAGGCTGCTGCCCTGGCAGTGGCGAAATCCGGACTCTTCTTGTGTAGGCACGAAGTGCCTGAGTAGTCACCCCACCGGGGAAGTCACCGGCTTTGAATTCCGGAATCCCCGTAATCGGTGTGTGTGTCGAGTCTATTGGAGGTAGATTCTTTGACCCAGAGGAGCTATTTCGTGGCGTTGCTGGCACTGAGCGGATTGGTGGCCGTTAGCTTAGTGCTCAGCCTGGGACTGGGAGCGGTGTCTCTTACCCCGAGCCAAGTGGTGGACGTTCTGGCGAGTCATTTGCCTTGGGGAGAGCCGGTCGAGGGCGTACACGCCACCATCGTGTGGGACCTCCGGCTGGCCCGCGCGCTGTTGGCGGCCCTCATCGGCGCCGGATTGGCAGCGGCCGGCGCCGCGTTCCAGGGCCTCTTCCGCAATCCCCTGGCCGACCCCTTCATCGTGGGGGCTTCTGGTGGCGCCGCTCTAGGGGCAACCCTGGCTATCACCGCCGGCCTGCGTTGGAGTGGCGCCGGCTTCGGTCCGGTACCCCTGGCGGCTTTCGTTGGCACGCTATTGGCGGTAGCGCTGGTCTACGCCGTAGCCGAGACGGGTGGCCACGCGCCGGCGGTCGCCCTGCTGCTGGCCGGTGCTGCTCTGAGCACCATCCTATCGGCCGCCGTCTCTTTGCTCATGCTGCTCAACGACCGCGCACTGCACGAAGTCTTCACCTGGCTGCTAGGTGGGTTAGGCGGGCGGAGCTGGCCGCACCTACGAGCCAGTGTGCCCTATCTCCTGATCGGCCTCGCAAGCTTGTGGCTGATGGCTCGCCCACTGGACGCCCTAGCCTCGGGCGAAGAGACGGCCCAGAGCCTGGGATTAAGGCTGCCACACGCTCGCGGGGCCATCGTGGCCGCTGCCAGCCTGACCACGGCGGCCGCTGTGGCGGTGGGCGGCATCATCGGCTTTGTGGGCCTCATCGCCCCCCACGCCGCGCGGCTCCTCTTCGGTGCCGACCACCACCGCCTCATCCCAGCCAGCGCGCTGTTAGGTGCGCTGCTTCTGCTTCTGGCCGACGACTTGGCCCGCACTGTCTTGGCTCCCGTCGAACTGCCAGTTGGTATTGTCACGGCGCTGCTGGGAGGACCTTTCTTTCTCTATTTGCTGAAGACGCGCCAGCGCGAGCTTGGAGGTTGAACATGATAACGTTGGAAGCCCAAGACATCACCTGTGCCTACGACGGCCGGCCTGTGCTCGAAGAACTCTGTCTGGCTGTGCGGTCTGGCGAGGTCACGGCCCTCATCGGCCCCAACGGTGTGGGCAAGACCACGCTGCTGCGCGCTATGGCCCGGCTGTTGGAACCTCGCCAGGGATCGGTGCTGCTAGCCGGCCGCGACCTGCGGGACATGTCTTCGAAGGCAGTGGCCCAACAGCTCGGCTTGGCGCCTCAGGCCGAGACTGCCAGTTGGCCGATCACTGTAGAACGGGCCGTGTCGCTTGGCCGGGCGCCCCATCGCGGGTGGCTGCTGCCCTTTTCGGCGGAGGACCGGGCCATCGTGGAGGGTATCCTGCAACAGACCGGGCTCGTGCCGCTGCGTGAGCGACGCGTGACAGAGCTGTCCGGGGGCGAGCAGCGACGGGTGATTCTCGCCCGCGTCCTGGCCCAGCAACCGGAAGTGCTGTTGCTGGATGAGCCGACAGCGTACCTGGACTTGAAGTACCAGACGGAAATTCTGGAACTCGTGAGCCGGCTGGCGCACGAGGACAAGCTGGCCGTCGTCATTAGCTTGCACGACCTCAACCTGGCCGCGCTCTACGCGGATCGGGTGGCTCTGTTGAGTGAAGGGGCGTTGCAGGCCGTAGGCGCTCCATCTGAGGTTCTGACGCCGGAGCGACTGACACAAGTTTACGGCGTTCCCGTCGTCGTCACCCGCCATCCCGTCTCGGACACCCCTCTGGTGATGCCGGTGGCCAACGGAACGTCATCTCACAAAAGGGTCTCTGAATCGTAAACTATGCCTGCGCCAAGGTGGACCGAAGAATGGGGACGGCCATTCTTCAGCATTTCCCAACTGCGAAGGCAACAGCCTGAGCAGTTAGGCTCTGAGGTGAGAAACTATGAATGAAGAACAACAGCAGACAGCTCGACGCGAAAAGCGCAAGAAAGGTCTAGTCATCATCAACACCGGAACCGGAAAGGGCAAGACCACCGCCGCTCTGGGCACTCTGTTGCGCGCTTGGGGACGGGGCATGCGCCCCTGCGTGATCCAGTTCCTCAAGCACGAAGCTGGCGGCTGGGGGGAGGTGAGAGCAGCTCACGAATTGGGCATCGAATGGCATAAGATGGGCGATGGCTTCACCTGGCAGTCCCGGGACATGGACGAGACGGCCGCCAAAGCGACCCACGCTTGGGAGGTGGCCCGAGACAAGATCGCCAGCGGCGCTTATGATCTCATCATCCTGGACGAGTTCACGTATCTGCTGAAATTCGGTTGGTTGGACACGGACGAAGTCGTTGACTGGCTGCGCGAGAACAAACCACCGATGCTGCACCTCATCATCACCGGCCGCGATGCGCCGCCGGCTCTCGTCGATTTTGCCGACCTGGTCACCGATATGCACAAGATCAAGCACCCCTTCGATGAAGGCGTTCGGGCCCAGTCAGGGATTGAGTTCTGACCGAGATGATAAGTGAATCTTAAATTGTCTGGCGAGATGGCGACCTTCGAGGAAGCCGGCGTCGCGGACAAGGAGAGGCCGTGACGGGGAGGTCAGAGATTGGGGATTGGAGATCGGAGATTAGAGATTGGGAAGTGGACGGCGTCCTTCGCACCGCCGCTGGCAGCACTACAGTTCCTGACCCTTGCTCCGCCGTTGGTGCGCCGGCCCTTCACGCCGGCGGAGATGGGGCAGGCTGTGGGCTATTTTCCACTAGTGGGAGCATTGCTGGGTGGCGCGCTGGCTGGGCTGAACTGGGGGCTGGGGGCCGTCTTTCCGGCGGAGGTTGTCGGCGCCATGGTGCTGGCTGTGTGGGTGATCCTGACCGGCGCCCTGCACCTGGACGGGCTACTGGACACCTGCGACGGGCTGTTCGGCGGCCGGGACCCGGAGACGCGGCTGTCCATTCTGCGGGACGAGCGGGTGGGGGCTTTCGCGGTAGCCGGCGGCGTGCTGCTCCTGCTGACAAAATATGCTTCCCTTGGCGCCCTCCCCGATGCGACAACCGCCCTGCTCCTGGCCCCGACGCTCGGGCGCTGGGGAATGGTATTGGCCGTCGTCGGCTTCCCGTACGCGCGGTCCGAGGGTCTGGGGCGGGCCATGAAAGATCGCGCCGGCTGGCCGCAACTGACGCTGGCGACGGGTGTCGCGCTGCTCGTGGCCTGGTTCGCCGGCCACCGGCTGGGTCTGATTGCGCTGGGCTTGGCCGCCGGCGTGACGTGGCTCGTCGCTCGCTTCACGCTGAGCCGGCTGCCAGGCCTGACGGGCGACATCTACGGCGCCACGTGCGAGATCGTGGAGACGGTGGTGCTGCTCGCGTTCGTGGCAGGAGGCGCGCCGTGATCGAGGTCGATTTTCCAGGCATCACCGTCGAGATGACGCCGGAAGTCCTCACCCTGCGGAGCGACCACCCGTTGCACGCGTTATCCTCCGCCATCGTCAATGGCGGCTTCACGCGCACGCACGACATCATCAACCGCCAGGTCGACAAGAACTACGACCACCACGATCCCATCGTCGATCTGCAAGATTTCGCCCGCAGCAACGGCGCCGACGCGTCGTTCGTCGGGCTGATGACGGCCGTGCGGTTACATGAGGCGCGCACTTGCACACACCAGGCTAGCGATTTGACGGTCGCCGCCGTGGTGACAGCTGGCGTCAGCAATGCCACGGCCGCTGGCCTAAGCCAGCCCACCGCCCTCACACCAAGCACCATCAACCTGATTTTGCTAATCGACGGACATCTGACGCCGGCGGCCATGGTCAACGCCGTCATCACTGCCACCGAGGCCAAGACGCACGTGCTGTTGGAGCAAGACGCGCACACACCCAATGATCAGCCAGCCACCGGCACTTCGACAGATGCGGTGGTCGTTGCCTGCACCGAACGGGGTGCGCCGCTGCCGTATGCCGGCCCGGCCACGCGTGTCGGTTGGCTCATCGGCCGGTGCGTCCGGCAAGTGTTGAAAGAAACCTTGGGATGAAGAATCGACGCAACAAGGTGCTGGCGGGGGCGCTACTTCTCGATTTGGCCCTAGGCGATCCGCCCAACCGCTACCATCCGGTGGCCTGGATGGGGAACGCCATCGCGTTCGCTCAGCGGCGGGCTCCCGAGCATGGCGTGCTCGGTCAACTGGCGTCCGGTGCTCTGATAACCGTCACTGGTGTCACGACCGCCGCTGTTCTCGGTCGTTTGCTGGACCGGGTCGTTGCACGTTTGCCCGGGCCAATCGGCTGGCTAGTGGAGGCCGGCTTGCTGAAAACGATGTTCTCGATTCGCAGGCTGGCCACAGCGGCCGAAGAGGTCGAGAGCGCGCTTGGGACCAACGATCTACCTGAAGCACGCCGCCTGGTCGGTTGGCACTTAGTAAGCCGGGACACCGCTGCGTTGGATGCCGCCCAGGTCGCTGCAGCCACTATCGAATCCGTAGCCGAAAATGCCTCCGATGGCGTAGTGGCGCCGCTGCTCTACTACGCGCTGGGCGGCCTGCCGGCTGTGTTGGCCTATCGCTTCGTCAATACCGGAGACGCTATGCTGGGCTATCGGGACGACGCCCACGAGTGGCTGGGCAAGGCGCCGGCGCGCGTCGACGATCTGGCCAACCTGCTGCCGGCGCGGCTTACGGCCGCCCTCCTCGTCTCCGCCGCTGCTTTGGCCGGCGAAGACGCTGGAGAGGGATGGCGGGCCTGGCGACGAGATGCTGGGGAGACGGACAGCCCCAACGCCGGCCACCCAATGAGCGCCATGGCTGGCGCGCTGGGTGTCGAGCTGGAGAAAGCGGGCTACTATCGATTGGGGGCCGGCCAACGGCTACCGACTGCGAAAGACATCGGGCGGGCGGCTCGGTTGCTCTGGTGGAGCAGTGGCTTAGCCGCGGGGTTAGTCATTCTGCTAATGAGGCAAGAGAGCAACAAACCTGGTCCACGCTCCGTAGCGGACATTGCGTCTGATTGTGAGATGACGTAGAATTAAGGGGATTCCAGAATTTAAAACCTCCCAAAAACCTAAAGGTTTCCAGGGGAAATAGGCCGTTTTTGGGAGGTTTATTTCCCTGGAATCCCCTAAAGATGGAGACACCTATGACCCAACCTGCTGATATTGGTAGCCGGCGTCTGATCAGCCTCGCCCCCACCGCTTGGGTACGCTGGCTGTTAGGCGATGACACTCTCGACGCCGTCGATCTCCTCTCGGCCGACTTCCAATGGGTTGGCCGCGAGAGTGACACTCTAATTCGAGTCCGCAGCCCGGATCACGGAGACTTCGTGGTGATCAACGAGATTCAACTGCACTACGACCCCGAGATGCCCCGCCGGATGCGGGCCTATGCTGGTCTGGCGCACGAGCGTTACGTTGAGCCAATCTACCCAGTGTTGGTAATATCCTGCCCCCGCCGGCGGGCGTGGACATTCCCGCCCGCTTTGAGTCGGAGTTCCTGGGGTTGGTGGCGCGTCAGGACTACAGGGTAGTCAACCTGTGGGAGGTGGAGGCAGAACGAGTCCTGGAGGCCGAGTTCCTGCCGTTGCTGCCCTTTGTGCCGGTACTGCGTGGTGGGCAGAATGTACCGCTGCTACAGCGGGCGGTGACCCGGCTGCGGGCGGAGTCGGCACTGTCGGAGCTGGAGCCACTGCTGGCCTTTTTCGCCAGCTTTGTATTGGAGACGGAGTTCGTACAACAGGTTATGAGGTGGGATATGGCTGTATTGCGCGAATCGCCATGGTATCGGGAAATCCTTGAGGAAGGTCTCGAACAGGGCCTGGAGCAAGGTCTCGAACAAGCCCGCAAGGCCCGTCGGGATGATGTGCGACGGGTGTTGACGCATCGTTTCGGCGAACTGCCGGCCGAGGTGGAGGAAGCGTTAGAGGGGTTGGACCTCGATCAACTTGAGCAACTGTTCAGCGTCGCTCTGGATGCTGCAACGCTGGATGAGTTCCACACTCACCTACCGCCGGCTGGTCCCGGGTCGAATGGAGACATTGGCGCACCTCCATCGGACGCTTGATCCTCTGCCCGCGCCGGCCCACCACGGTGCCATCGACTTCGCCGAGTTGGAGCGGCTGGGATTGGATCCGGACGAGGTCTTGGACTTCAGTGTCAATAGCAATCCCTATGGACCGTCGCCGGCTGTCCGAGAGGCTTTGGCTCGCGTTCCGCTGGATCGCTACCCCGATCGGGAAGCACTGGCGCTGCGCCGAGCGCTTGCTGATCGATTGGGGATTACGCCTGAGCAGATTGTGGCCGGCAATGGGACCGCTGAGCTGCTGTGGTTGATCGGCCTGGCCTTCCTCCGCTCGGGAGATCGCGTGCTCGTCCTCGGGCCGACATTCGGCGAGTATAGACGCGTGGCCGCGTTGGCGGGCGCCAAAGTTGAAGTTTGGACCGCCCAGGCGGAGCAAGCTTTCACAGTCGACGTGGATGGCGTAGCCCGGCGCTTGCAGCAGGTGCAGCCTCGGGTGGCGTTCCTGTGCAATCCCAACAACCCCACTGGCACGGTGTTGCCTCCAGACGTCATCGAGGCACGGGCTGAGGCCCATCCGCAGACCCTCTTCGTCGTAGATGAGGCCTACCTCAACTTTGTTCCCGACCTTGACGCGGCTTTGACGATCGGCCAAGACAATCTCCTGGTGCTGCGCTCCATGACGAAGGACTACGCCTTGGCCGGCTTGCGCCTAGGTTACGCCTCGGGTTACGCTCGAGTGATCGAGGCACTGGCTTCGGTACGACCGCCCTGGAATGTGAACGCTATGGCCCAGGCAGCCGGCGTGGCGGCTCTGTCCGATGAAGTACATTTGCAGCGCTCGTTGTCCCGGCTAGTGGAAGACAAAGCGGCGTTGGTGACAGGCCTGTCGGAGCTGGGATTGGCATCGCTCCCCTCGGCCGTGCACTTCTTCTTAATTGACGTGGGGGACGGTGCGGCCTTTCGTCGAAAACTGCTTCGGCACGGCATCCTGGTGCGGGACTGTGCGTCTTTTGGCCTGCCGGCCTACGTTCGCATTGCGGCGCGCCGGCCCGAGGAGAACCAACGGCTGCTGGCCGCCATTCGTGAGGTGAGGACGATGAAGACATGGTCCGATTGATCCTGGTTCGGCACGGTGAGACCGCCTGGAACACCGAACACCGGTTTCAGGGACAAACGGACGTCCCCTTAAACGAGATCGGGCGGCGTCAGGCGTCAAGACTGGCGAGCCGGCTCGCAGATGAAGAGATCCACGTGATCTACAGCAGTGATTTGCGGCGGGCGTGGGAAACAGCGACAGCCATCAACGCACGCCACGACGTCACCTTACGCAGTGAACCTCGTCTACGAGAGATCGACTTCGGCGCCTGGGAAGGCCTGACCTACGACGAAATCCAAGAGGGCCACGCTGGAGTTTGGGATGCCTGGCTTGATGACCCGATGAACGTCGCGGTGCCCGACGGAGAGCTACTGGCCGAGGTGGTCACTCGCATTCAGTTACTACTCGATGGAATCACTTCGGAGCACGCGGAACAGAACGTGTTGCTAGTCGGCCATGGGGGATCGCTTCAGACGTTACTCGGTCTGCTTCTCGGGTTGAATCCCCAGGCGCGGTGGCAGTTTCGGCTGGATACTACTTCGCTGTCGGAGTTGTATCTTTACGAGGAGGGGACTATATTGACACTGCTGAACGACACCTGCCATTTGTCGGAGGTGGAAGATGCCGGCTAGCGTGCTCATGGTGCAAGGCGCCAGCTCGTCTGCCGGCAAGAGCTTGTTGGTGGCGGCGCTGTGCCGCATCTTCGCCCGACGTGGCGTACGCGTAGCGCCTTTCAAGGCCCAAAACATGTCCAACAATGCCGCCGTCTGCCCCGATGGCGCGGAGATCGGCCGCGCCCAGGCGACGCAGGCATACGCTGCCGGCCTCGATCCCACCGCCGACATGAACCCCATCCTCCTCAAGCCCGAGGCCGACTCTCGTTCCCAGGTCGTCGTCATGGGTGAGGCTTGGCGCACGCTGCCGGCCGGCGGGTACTACGAGCGCAAGAGCGAGCTCTGGTCAACCGTCACCGCCGCACTGGATCGGCTTCGGTCGGCCTATGAGCTGGTCATCATCGAAGGCGCTGGCAGCCCCGTCGAGCTCAATCTGCGGACCCGCGATATCGTGAACATGGCCGTGGCTCGCTACGCCGAAGCACCCGTACTCCTGGTAGGCGACATCGACCGTGGCGGCATCTTTGCACAGCTCCTCGGTACCCTCTGGCTGCTGGAATCGGAGGAGCAGGCGCTGGTGAAGGGGCTGGTAGCCAATAAGTTCCGGGGTGACCTGAAACTCTTCGCCGACGGGGTGCGTATCTTGGAAAATCGCGGCGGCGTACCGGTGATAGGCGTGGTGCCCTTTTTACACGATCTTGCTATTCCGGAAGAAGACGCTGTAGCGTTGGAGCAGCCGGCCGCCGACTCTTCGACAGACTCAGGAAGCCGCTGTTTACGGTCAACTGCTGTAGTAGACATCGCCGTCGTCCGGCTGCCACGCATTGCCAACTTCGACGACTTCGACCCACTAGCCGGCGAACCAGGCGTGCAGGTGCGTTACGTGTCCTCGCCTCAAGCGCTGGGCCGGCCCGATGCCGTCATCCTTCCCGGCACCAAGAGCACGATCGCCGATCTGACTTGGCTGCAAGAGCAAGGCTTGGCCGAGGCGATCCGGCGCCTGGCCGACAATGGCACAGCCGTAGTGGGCATCTGTGGCGGCTATCAGATGCTGGGTCGCGTCGTGCGCGACCCCGACCACGTGGAATCGTCGGCCGACGAAGCGCCTGGGCTGGGTCTGCTGCCGGCCGAAACGGTCTTCCAGGGGGAGAAAGCCACCCACCGAGCACAGGCGGAGGTGCTGGGCGGGCCAGGCTGGCTAGCCAAGGTGGCTGGTCAGACGGTATCTGGCTACGAAATCCACATGGGGCAGACGACGGGCGGCCAGCGTTGGCTGGAGATTACCCAGCGCAGCGGGTCTCCAATTAGCCTGAGAGACGGCGCCGTGACCCGTGAAGGTCGCGTGTGGGGCTGTTATCTGCACGGCCTCTTCGAGAACGCGACACTGCGCCGTACTTGGCTGTCCGACTTAGGCTGGCGCGACTATGGCGAGAGGAGTTCACGGTCGCTTGATCGCGAAGTGGCTTTCGACCATCTGGCTGACGCCGTGGACGCGGCCCTGGACATGGAGCTGTTGGAGAGAATTGTATGGGACACTTGACGCTGGTGCTGGGCGGGGCGCGCAGTGGGAAGAGCACGTTTGCCGAGCAACGGGCACAGGAGTTGGGTGGAGAGCGGCAGGAATACTTTTTCCCCGCCGGCGCCGGTGACGAGGAGATGCAACAACGCATCGAGAGGCATAGGCGGGAACGTCCGTCGGGCTGGCGGACTCTGGAGGTGCAGCGGGATGTGGGGCGCGCCATCTTGGGTCACGCCGGCGGGGAAAAAGTATTCCTGGTTGACTGTCTGACGATATTGGTCTCCAATTTACTGATAGAGGCCGAAGACCCCTTCGCGCCAGGTGTTGGAGACAGCGTGGCGGGCGAGATCGATGGCCTCACCGCATCGGCTGATGAACTGACGGGGCATCTCATCGTGGTATCCAACGAGGTGGGGCTCGGGCTGGTGCCGGCCTACCCGCTCGGCCGCGCCTACCGCGATTTGCTCGGTTGGGCCAATCAGGCCTTGGCGCAACGGGCCGATGAGGTGTATTTTCTCGTTGCCGGCCTACGCCAGAAGCTAAAATGATACTTTTTCCTCGACAATGTTGGATTCGATCAGAAACCAGGGTTTTGTGTTCATTTGTGTTCAAAAGTGAGAAGACAAGGTATCATCTTAATATTTCAGGGCTATGTAGGTCGAAATGGTATTTCGACCCGACGATTTACCAAATCGTCCTACATGTCCCCCCATATATCGAGAAGACACAAGACAAAATTGTGTTCGGCACCCTGGCTGCCCAGGCCTCGTGCTGTATCAGAGGAAAAACCAGGTTTCCTGGCGAACATATATTCAATCGTGACTACTCAGGCACTTCGTGCCTACACAAGAAGAGACCGGAAAAAGGGGTCGGTGGGGGGCGGCCGCCCCCCACCGACCCCTTTTTCCGCATTTCTCAACTGCGAGGGTGGTAGCCGGGCAATAGCCTGAATAGTTGCATTCAATCTAACAGTGTCAAGCTGAGGTGGCTCTAAATGCTGCTGGCAATCGATATCGGTAATACGAATCTAACCTTTGGCGTCTTCGACGGTGAGCGGCAAGTTCACCAGTGGCGCGCCGCGACCAAGCGCGCCGGCACGGCCGACGACTACACTGTGACCTTGAGCTGGTTCTTCCACAGCGCCGGCCTCGGATCGGAGCAGATCGACGGCTGCGTCATCTCCTCGGTTGTGCCGCCCCTGACGGCGGAGTGCGTGAGAATGGCGCGGGAGTATCTGAATACGGCACCGCTAGTCGTTGGACCTGGTGTGCGTACCGGGATGCGCATCGTCTACGACAACCCCGCCCAACTCGGCACTGATCGACTCATCGATGCTGTCGGCGCGCGTGAGCAATTTGGGGCGCCCGTAATCGTGATCGATTTCGGGACGGCCACGACGTTCAATGTCGTCGACGGCGATGGCAACTACCGCGGCGGGGCCATCGCTCCGGGAATCGGTATCGCTGCGGACGCCTTGGTGACTGCGGCAGCGCAGCTTCCACGCGTCCACCTGGCTTTTCCGCCGCGTGTGACGGCGACCAACACCGTTGAAGCTATGCAATCTGGTGTGCTCTACGGGTACTTGGGCCTGGTCGAGGGCATGGTGGGCCGGCTCAGGGCGGAATGGGGCGCTGAAACTTCCGTCGTAGCCACGGGCGGGCTGGCCCGTGTCGTTGCTGAGTACACCGCGGCCATCGATGTTGTGGATCAGAACCTGATGCTGGAAGGTCTGCGGGTGATCTGGGCACTCAATTGCGGCGTGAAACGTAACACGTAGGGAGTGTTTCGTGTTTCACGGCAGTAAGCGTTCAGGGGGCAACCCATAGAGCATCCCTTCGACAAGCTCAGGACGTCGCTTCGATACGGTCTCCACTTCGTTTCGACCTACTCAGGATGCTAGTCCTGATACCTCCTGAACGGTTACTCACGGCATTCTTGTCACGGAGCGCTTTTATGTCTATCCGAGTTCTCTGCAAGCAGACGATCGTCTTGGGTGTAACCGGCAGCATCGCGGCTTACAAGGCGGTGGAGATTGCCAGTCGGCTGGTGAAGGCCGGCGCCCACGTCGATGTCATCATGACCGAGGCTGCCACGCAGCTGGTGGCTCCTCTCACGTTTCAAGCCATCACGCACCGCCCTGTGACAACCGATCTGTTCGATCCACGCGGCGAGCTAGGGATCGATCATGTGGCCTTAGCTAAGCGCGCAGATCTGATGGCCATCGCTCCCATCACGGCCAACACGCTGGCTAAGCTGGCCCAGGGCTTAGCCGACAACGCACTGACCACGACTTTTCTGGCGGTCGAGTCACCCGTCATCGTTGCGCCGGCGATGGAGTCCCACATGTGGCTGCATCCATCAACCCAACGTAACTTGGATACTTTGCAAGCCTGGGGGACGACGGTCGTCGAACCGGAGAGCGGACACTTGGCTTCGGGGGCGGAAGGCGTGGGGCGCCTGGCAGAGCCGGTCAGCATCGTCGACACGATCCGGTTCGTGTTGGGGCGCGACGGTCCCTTGGCCGGCCGGCACGTGGCCGTCACGGCCGGCCCGACGCGCGAAGCCATCGATCCGGTGCGCTACATCTCCAACCATTCTTCAGGCCGCATGGGCTACGCGGTGGCCGAGGCTGTCCGTGATTTGGGCGCCCGCGTCACGCTCGTCAGCGGCCCGACAGCGCTACGGGCTCCAGCCGGCGTCGAGTTCGTGGCCGTCACCTCCACGCACGAGATGCGAGACGCTGTGTTGGACGTCCTCCCCGACGTCGATGCCGTCGTCGGCGCTGCTGCGGTGACCGACTATGGGCCAGCCGTGTCTAGTGAGCAGAAGATCAAGAAAGCTGAGGGGGGGTTCTCACTCGAGTTGGTCCATAATCCGGACATCCTCATGGATGTGAAAGCTTGGAAGGAGGCGCGAGAACGTACACACCCTATCATCATCGGGTTCGCCGCCGAGACGGAGAACCTCATCGAAAACGCACAGAACAAGCTCGTTCGGAAGAGGATGGACCTGATTGTGGCCAACTTGGTGCCGGCGACCTTCGGGTCTGACAGAAGCCAGGCCACGCTTATTCAGGTTGATCAACCTGTCGAGCGGCTGCCATCTCTGACGAAGACGGAACTTGCTGACAAACTGGCCGATCGCTTGGTTTACTTACTGTAGTAGGCGTAACCGCTTAGGTGACCGGCAATCGTGTTCACCGCGATATCCAAGTCGCCGTCGTTGTCGTAATCCGCCACGGCACCGCCCCGCGCCATCAGATTTCCGACATCTACGAGGCCGGTTTCCTCCGTCCACTCGACGAACTGTCGCGGCCGGCCATACTTCGCCTTGAGATTGTTGCCTCGGTTGCGATAGAGCTTGACCGGCTCTGGGTCGGTCTCGAAGTTCGTGACCGGCACGCGTCCGTTGACAAACAGCAGATCTTGATCTCTGTCCTGGTCCAGGTCGACGAAGGCGGTGCCCCAGCCGGTCAGGCCGTTGCCCAGGCCCATGATGCCGATGCGGAAAGTGCTGTACTGGAACGTGGGCTGATCGGCTGTGGTGGTCTCGTTGAGATACAGGGCGTTCAGCTCGCGCTCCCAGTTGGTGATGAACAGGTCGATCTGGCCATCGCCGTTGTAGTCGCCGCCGGCCACCCCCATCCCGCTCCCAGAATCGCCGACGTTGGCCACGTCCGTCAGGTCTTTGAAGCGGAAGCCAAGTTCTTCGGGATCGTCCGCCAAGGGCTGGCTGGTATACAGCCGGTTGGGCTGGCCGTCGTTGGCGATGTACAGGTCCAGGTCGCCGTCGCGATCTACGGGCGTCAGCAACGCGCCGAGCCCGCGTTCTTCGCGCTCCAGGCCGGCAAGCTCGGTCACCTCGCGGAACGTGACGAGGTTGGAGATTGGAGATTGTTGAGGGGCCTTGGTTGAGGTACAGTCGGTCGGGAAGGCCGTAGTAGTCCTGTGGGAAGGCGCCGCTGGGCTTTGGGACCTGGTTGTCCAGATCGATGTAGGCAGCCACGAAGAGGTCGGGCCAGCCGTCGTCGTTCAGGTCGCCCACGACGGCGGCGCTGTTCCACTCCGGCGCGGCGACGCCGGCGGCCGCAGCGCCTTCGGTGAAGGTGCCGTCGCCGTTGTTCCAGAGCAGCGCGTTCGGCCCGTCAGCGGTGACGTAGAGGTCCCACCAGCCATCCTGGTTGAAATCAGCGGCGACGCAGCCGTTGCCCCGCATTGCCAGATCGGTACCCGTCGCTGCACTGACGTCGGTGAAGGTGCCGCCATCGTTGCGGTACAGCGCGTTGCGCGGGAGGCCGCCCTGCTTCTCCCAGAAATCGACCTCGTCCTCGGCGTGCGAGTTGACGAGGTAGAGGTCCAGCCAGCCGTCGTTGTTGTAGTCGATCCAGCAGAGGGAGGTTACCACGTCTGCTGGATCAATGGTTATACCCACTGATCCGGGTTAGCTTGGCTGCATAGGCCTGGCGCGGCTCGAGGGGTTTGTTAGAGCGTATTTTAAAAGTATCTAAAGTGGTGAATTGTCCTGGATTAGCACCACTCAGCGTTCATTTGTAGAGCTTCGGCACCTGAAATCGGCGCAAATACCCGCCGAGTGGTGTCTGAATCCAGATTTTCAGCATCTCTAGGACTTCTAAAACACCCTCTTAGACATGTACATGACTGGCCGACGTTGAATCAAAGTGATCAGACAATCTACTTATCCTCCTGCAACGCCAACCCTCTGATCAAACTCCCTTGCAGGATCAAAAGCACGATCAGGGGTGTCACGACACCCCGCTTGTCGGTGGGCTATGCTATTCCAAGTCCATGCAATTGGCGTAGTATGTCACTGTGGCGGGCCAATCGGAGAAGATGCCGAGGATGCCCACGTCTTGCGCCAGGACGTCGAGCGCTTCGAACGTGTCACCGCTGTTGTTGATCACATCGGCGATACTCTGATAGTACCAGCCGCCACCATCCGTCAGAGGCCCCGAGCGCTCCAGAGTCCAGGTGATGATGTCGAGGCCGGCATCCTTGGCAGCTAGGGCGTAATCGGAGGGCACAATCTCGTTGTCGTCGAGCGTCAAGAGCATCCACATGGGCGGCGCAATGATATTCACGCCCTCGGCGGCCAGGGTTTCCATATCGGGCGACCACGTGCTGGGATCATCAACATCGAAGTCCGGATCACCGTAGCGACCGTCGAGGTAAACAGCCTGCTCACCGAATTCCGGCTCATTTTCAATCCAATAGCGCACGTCGTCGAGGTTGAAGGATTGCGCAAACACCATCTCCGGCTCGACCCGGGCCGCTTTGTACTCGTCGATCATCTGCTGGGCGTAGTCTGCCTGGGTGTAATCGCCCTCGTACGGCATCTCTACGCTGGGCGCCTTGAGCTCAGGCGTCATCTTCACACCCAAGTCCTTGAAGAGTTCGATGCTCTCGGCATGGGTGAGCAACGTGCCGCTGTTGGCGGCATACAGATCCGTGCGCCAGTTCGGAGTGCCGCCCATGTACTCCTCGACGGTCGTGGCGCGGGGATTTGACGCGTCCATCTTGCCCTTGAGCATCTTGAACTCCTCCAGCGTGATGTCACTGGTGCAGCACCTGGCCGATGCCGGCTCTAGCAGCTCTCCGGTCTCCTCATCGAATACGGCTGGTGTGAAGCCTTCAGAGCATTTGGCGGCCAGTTCGGGGATCGCGAGGATGTTAGTGGTAGTGTGAAGATCACACTGCGAGTGCCGGCACACCAGCTCCCTATCTTGAGTGAAGGTCACATCACACTCCAGGATACCGGCGCCCATGCGAGCGGCCGCTTCATAGGACTCCTGCGTATGCTCGGGGAACTGTAAGGCCGCACCCCGGTGGCCGATCGAGAAATCAGTCCTGGAGAAAGGACCATCGGCGCACTGCTGAAGGGCAACTTTTAGCTCACTGTGGTCCATGTCATCGACGAGGTAGAACGGGCGTGGCCCCAGTTGTACGCTCTGATCCGCCCTCGCTTCTACCTCGACGGCGGGTACCTGTTCAGAAACTTGGAACCCACTTGGGACACAAGCAGTCAGGCCCATCAGGAAAAGGCCAAGGATTAGTAGGCTGACAAACTTCTTGGTGTTTTGTGTGTTCATCATTTATCATCTCCTCTTTGATTTGACAAACTTCTATCGTCCCTGTTTTTCCAAAGCCAATCTGCTATTTGATTGTCCTATTTCCCGACCACCCCCTTTCAGCTCTAGAGCTCTCTCGGAAAGTCCCAGAGCCTGATTTCAAGAAGGAAAAGCGGCTCGGGACCACCGATCCTTTAACATTTCACCCCCACCCAAACTTGGGTGCAAATCGCCAAATATGGTAAAAACGGGCTGATAAGTAGGATATCATACCCCCAAAATTTGTTTTCGGCTCTGAATTTACCGAGAGAGCTCCTCTACTTTCGGTAATATTATGGTAAAGGGTTGAATTAATTTGGGTGCAGATACTCTCAGTTACCAGTACGAATGTTCTAGGGAAAAAGACTGCTAGCAGCGCGATTTGCCTTGGTTATGTCCAGAAACTCGCTCGGAATCCACGGTAATCATGCGGTTTACTCCAGCCATTTGCAGAAATTCGCCCGAGAGTTTACCATAAATTGAGAAAGTCGCTCGCTAGTAACTAGGAGTATCTGCACCCAATTAATTTGGCCTCAAAATTGGCCATTGGGGCACGACTTCATGAAGATTTCTCAGAAATCATGCGTCCACATAGCCAGACTGGCCGTTTTCGAAGCCGAACAAGCTCGTTTACGTGAGTGAAACGGCAACATTGACAAAAATCGCGGTGGTTAATTGGGTCTTTAGACATAAAGTTGCCGAAAGTCGAGTTCAGATCTGAGCGTGTTTGAAAAGCTTGAAGTGGCCCTCGAAGCTGCATCAAAATCTTAGTATGATCGAAAAGCTTACCCTAGCGATTTGTCCGATATTGAATGGCTGCTTTTCCCGGGAAGAAGTGAATCGCCCCGGTAGACAGTCCCATCGAGGTCGATAATGCCCCCGCCTATGACGTGAAGTCCTCAGCTCACTTTCCGTCGCATATACGCGGAGAACACCTCGCTGAAGATGACGACCCCCAGGATGGTGAGCAGGATGGTGAGCACGTTCGCCCAGCGGAAGTAGTTGATACTGGTCGTGAGTTCCATGCCAATGCCGCCTGCCCCGACGAACCCAATGATCGTCGAGGCCCGGACGTTGATATCCCAGCGGTAGGTGGTGATGCCGACAAAGGCCGGCTTTACCTGAGGAATCACACCATAGATCACCGTTTTCAGGGAGGATGCACCGGTCGCGACCACGGCCTCGACTTGGCCATGATCGATCTCCTCGATCGACTCGGCCAGGAGCTTAGACATGAACCCAATCGACCGCACGCCGACGGCCAACACGCCGGAGAGCGCCCCAGGCCCAAACACGATAACGAAGATGAGCGCCCAGATGATGACGTTGACCGAACGGGAGACCGTGATAATGAACTTGCCGAGGGAATAGGTCGCCTTGTTCGGGGTCGTGTTGTTCGCTCCCATCCAGGCCACCGGTAGCGAGAGGACGACCGCGAGAGCTGTTCCCAGGATAGAGATGTGGATCGTCTCAATCAGCGGCGCAACGATCTCTCCCGTGTACGCGAGGTTTGGCGGGTACATCCGGCTGAAGAGGTCGTTCATTTCCCGCGGAGCCGTCGCAACGTAGCTGTAGTTGATGTCGAGCAGCGTCCACGAAATCACGACGGCGACAGCGGTTGCGAGCACGGCGATGTAACGGACTAGCCGTTGGCGTGAATCGTAGCGTTCCCACACGTACTTGTCGTCGGTGGCAGCCGCCTGCATCATTGTACCCTCCGTCGCAAGACCGCGCTTAGTACCTCGGCACCCAGCACGATGGCTACGATGACGATGATTACGGCGAGGGCGAAGTCGTATTCGTACCGGTCGAACGAGTTCAAGAGCGTGATACCGATGCCCCCAGCACCGACGATGCCGACGATGGTGCTGTGTCGAATATTGATGTCCCAACGGTAGATGGTCAGCCCGACGATGCGCGGGATAACCTGCGGGATCATGCCGTATAGGAGCACCTTCCCCCGGCTCCCACCGACGGCTCGGATGGCTTCGATCTGTCCCTCGTCGATGTCCTCTAAGTCCTCAGCCAGAAGTTTGGCGAAGAAACCGACCGTCTTGAACGAGAGGGCGAGAATGCCTGCCAGGGCGCCGAAGCCGACGGCTTTAACGGCGATGATCGCGACGATGAGTTCGTGAAACGCACGAGAAACCGAAATGAGGAACCGGCCCACGGCATACACGGGCTTCGGCGCGATATTCTCCGCTGCCATGAACGCCACCGGCAGACTGATCACCACGCCGATGACGGTCGCCACGATCGCCATCGCGACAGTTTCGATCATGCCAATCCGGATTAGGTTCAGTTGGCGGGGACCGAAATCCGGAGGGAACATGCTTTGGATGAGGTTCGCCCCCGACTCGAGCCCGATCAGGAGTCGATCGAACGAGATGCGGACTCCCCATGCGCTCCATAGGAAGAACACGACAATTACGGCATAGACGATCCACTTCACCGTCTTGTTGGCGAAAGCCGTCGGCGGTTCCCAGGTTCGTCTCTCCGGTTCGATGTGCGTTGCCATCTCAGCCACGCCCCCGATTACCCACGAATTCCCGCCCGATCGATTTCCCGCAAGTTTGGTACCTCCGTTGTCGACACGGTTTCCTTGACGGGCGAGTCCTCCGAAATCGGGCTTCCCTTGTAGATGTGGTCCCTGACGCCCTCGGTGAGTTCAGCCGGAGTGCCTTCGAAGACGATTTTACCTTTTCTGAGGCCGACGATCCGTTCGCTGAATTCCTCCGCTAGCGAGACTTCGTGGATGTTAATCAGGACGGGAATGTTATCTTCCTTCGCGATGTCGGTCAGCAGGGCCATTACGACTCGCGAGGTTTCTGGATCCAGGCTGCTCGTTGGCTCGTCGACCAGGAGGATCTTTGGCCGCTGGATAACCGCCCGCGCTATGCCCACGCGCTGCCGTTGTCCCCCCGAGAGCTTATCGGCACGCACGTTCTCGTACCCTTTGAGCCCGACTCGCTCGAGCAGTTCGTAGGCTCGCTTGATGTCTTCGGGCGCGAACTTGCGGCGGTACGCTTGCCAGACGTTAACGTAGCCCAGCCGGCCCGAGAGCACGTTTTCCATGACTGTGAGCCGTTCGACGAGGTTGAACTCCTGGAAAATCATTCCCATGTCGCGGCGGACCTCTGGCAGGTCATCCTGCGGGAGGGCTGTCACCTCCACCCCATCGAGCCACACGGTCCCGGCGCTGGGTTCTACCAGCCGGTTTACGCACCGGATGAACGTACTCTTTCCAGCGCCGCTTGGACCGATCATAGCCACGATTGCATTGTCGGATACCTCGAGAGACACCCCCCTGAGGGCTTCCTCATCTGTCTCATACGTTTTTTCGAGATCGATTACTGAAAGCATAGCTCCTCGCGATATGGGAATTTTGAAGACATCACCTTGCCTTTATGTGCATCTGGTAGTCTCCGTCTTGATCAAGTTGGCGGAAACTAAAGTCTTCGGTGTTGTTGTAAGTGTGCTATCTTTTTCGTGAAAACCATACACGATGGGGGTTACTTATAAATCTTTGACCGCCGGCGACATGAAACCGAGGCGGTCTTGTAACTGGCCAAGGCACAGGCACAAGGGGCGTGCGTTTTGTACGACCAGTTACACGCACGCCCCTGCATGGATGAGGCGGGGTTATCCCTCGAGCTCGCCCGTCTCGTATTCGACTCCGAGCGATTCCTGCGTCTGAAGGATGATGTCCCAGACTGTCGCATAATCGATTTCGATGAAGGTGCCTCGCCCTTCGAACACTTCTGCGATTCCCGTGTCGGAGTAGTCGTAGTCGAGGAACGTGGCCCTGATCCCCTCTTGGAGTTCGGGTCGTAGGTTGTAGCGGTACGAAAAGCCCGTTGTCGGGAACGGGTCACTCGCCCAAACGACCTTGATTGCCTCGCCATCGATCTGTCCGGCCCGGACGACGCGCGCGTAACAGGTGCTACATACCGGCGCGGCGTCGTAGTCACCATGGAATACGCCTAGCGCACTCTGTTCATGGCCGCCCGAGTATACCACCTCGTAGTCCTCATCCGGCTTCACTCCCTGGTTTGTGAACAACGCCCGCGGTGCCAGGTTCCCCGAGTTCGAGGTGGGATCGGCATGGGCGACCGTCTTGCCCGCCAAGTCCTGAATGCCGTTGATCGCGTCATTGTCTGCCTGGGTAATGAGCCACAGACGGTAGCCGAAAGCTCCATCCTCTGACACCTGAATCGAAAACGGCACGGCGCACGCGAGATTGACGGCAAATGGGACGGTGCCCGTCGAGAACCCGGCGACGTGGAGCCGCTCCGACCGCATGGCTTCGACCTGCGCAGCATATGAAGACAGGGGGTTGTATCTGACCTCCTTCCCCGTCTCATTCCGCATGTTCTCAAGGAGTGGTTCGAAGGTGTCCCGGTACAATGCGGGGTCCTCGGTCGGGACGACTGCAAACTCTATCGTATCGGGATCGATGAGTTCGCTCTCATCCGTAGGTGTCGCACACACAGGGCTTCCGTATCGAGGTTCGTCACGGGGGCTCTCCTGCATGCGCTCGAGATCAGCCAATGTACCGGTTTCGTAACCGGCGTCCAGGAGTACATCGGTCGTCACCGGGAACGTTGGATTCTTCGGATCGAATGCTGTGGCGGCTGTGGCGGCGGGTTCCGCGGTCGGGGCCGCCGCTGGCGGTGCCTGCAGTTGGGCCGGCGCGCAGGCGGCCAGCACGTCGCCTAGGGTGAGGAGGCCAGATGCAGCCAGCAGGCGCAGGACGGTGCGCCGGCTGAGTTTAGAGCTACTCAGGCCGAACAGCGAGTCCTGGGCGGAACCGTGCACCCGCTCGATCTCCTCCTGAATTCGTGCCTTCTCTCGGTCGTCGAAGTTGTCAAACATCTCCTTTTCCTCCCGTATAATCCAAGTGTCGTGGAGGTATCTCCACAACGGGTTGAGAAGCTCTGATTGGCCGCGAGGCTGTTGACCTCACTCGCTCACTCTTCCTTAAGAAAGCAGTATACTATAAGATCTCTGATTCGTCAAACCGGTGCCCTGATGGGCATGCGCAGCGAATCCAAACTACCAGGAACCAGGGGTAGGGGTATGAGCGAGGCCAAACCCCACGGATGGGGAAGACACGGCGCAAGGCTGGGGTTGAACGGCTTTGGCGGGCCAATTTGGGGGTGCCCAGTGCGCAGCGGTTCGGCCCGGGAGCGGTAGTGGCGCTTGGGCGAAGGCGGCACATCCTGGGGCACAGGGAAAGGAAAAGGCAAGCGATCTCCGAGGGCCTCGACGGAGAAGGTGAGCACGAAGTCCGGGTGGGCAGCGCGCTTCTGCGTCGCCGTCAAGTCAGTGTGAGGTGAACCTGCTTCGTCGCTCATGGCTGCCGCCTGCGGGCGCGCTGCCAGGCACGTAGGCGGGCCAGATAGACCCGGTAGTCGGCGCCGGTGTTGCAGCGCTGGCGCAGGGTCAGAGAGTGGGCGGGATGGGTTCGCGTTCGAATAAGAGCCTGTACTAACAATGCGCATGGACGCCACTCCGCTGCCGCTGCGTGGCTTACTACGAACCTGCGGGAGCAGCTACTCCGTCAGCAAGAAGTCCTGCAGCGCCTCCCAGGCCGCCGGCTCGGTCAGCAGAGGGGCGTGTCCACGGTCCGGCACCTCGACCACTGTGGCGCTGGGGCCACGCCGGCTCATCTCTTCGGCCGTCTCAGGGGCCAGGATGTCGCTCTCAGCGCCACGAATCACCAGGGTCGGTGCCTGAACGCGGTCATAAAGGCTCCAGGGGTCATCTAGCGTCGTCGCCGTTCTCACCGCTGGATCATGCTTGAAGGCCCACATGCCATCTTCGAGCTGACGAACTGAGTGACGGGTCACCTCGCGCCAGACTGCCATCGGCCAATCCCCAATAGTGCTGTATCTTTCTCGGAACCGCGCGACGGCATCGTCGTACGTCGTGAAGCGCTCGTCCTTGCCGGCCGCGCTGTGGATTCGGGCGGCGCCTTCTGGGGCGATCTCGGGACCGATGTCGTTCATCACAAGACACTCGACGCTTGCGGGGTGCTCGGCCGCCAACACCATCGCCACGAGCCCGCCAAACGAGGTGCCGACCCAGGCCGCCTGCACTATGCCCCAATGACCCATCAACCCCAACAGATCGCCGACTTGGCTATCGAAGTTGTAGCGACCCTCGGGCTCCCACTCGCTGTCACCATGCCCCCGCAGATCAACGGCCATGGTCCGGCGATGTTTCGCCAGGCGGGATGCCACCAGGTTGAAGTCCTGAGCCGGCCGCGTTATCCCCGGCAGCATGACGATGGGCACCTCGCCCGGCCCACCCCAGTCCAGGTAGTGCAAGCGCAATTGGTTGACAGTGGCGAAGTGCGAATCAGGCGCACTCTCAGAGAAACCGAACAATGTCATTTCTCCTCTCGATTGACAGTTGCAGCGTTTTCAAGATCAGAGTACAATTCTCGTAACCGTTCAGGAAGTATCAGGACTAGCATCCTGAGTAGGTCGAAACGAAGTGGAGACCGTATCGAAGCGACGTCCTGAGTTCATCGAAGGGGGTGCGGGTTTGCGACGGTTCTTCGAACAAGCCGCACCCCCTTCGACTGGGCTCAGGACGTCGCTTCGATACGACCTCGGCTTCGCCTCAGTCTACTCAGGCGGCGTCCTGAGCGGCGTCCTG
>JAANWY010000165.1 GCA_018263655.1 Anaerolineales bacterium
GGGCTTTTGGCGGGCAGAAACACCGGTTTTGGGCATTTTGCGGCCGTTGCTCCGTCGTCACAGCCAGCAAACGCTCTTCAAATAACCCCTCTGGCTATCACAAGCTTGGTGAACCATCCCAGTAATTGCCACCACTTAGGTCATCTCGATCATCTTGGGTGAGAGTGAGAGTCCCCGTGATGGGGCTGACTGGGTCAAATGAGTCGGGTTCGTCGACTAGTTCGTGCACAACTGGGCCGTTCGCGCCCGGCTGGCCGCGATGGATATCGATCGTGGTCACGCTCTCGATATCTTCCAGGCTGATCCGGTAAGTGAGTCGAGTTTGATCATCGCTGAGGAAGAGCTGTGCGTCGCCATCAGCGGTCGTGTCGACAGGCGGTACTTCGTTGTCGCCGTCCAGGTGTGCATCGAAGCGACGTGCCACCGGGTCGTCGGGCCGAATCTGGCCTCGGATTTCACCGTTGGGGAAGTCGGCGGTGAGGACGTTGACGTAGTAGTCACCGGCCAGAATGTTATTGGCTTGTGTGACACTCACGTCACGCGTGCCGGCGATAGCGCCATCCGAATCGAAAGCACTGGCGCCGTCGAAGAGGGTCAACGCGATAGGACCGTTGGCCCCGACGTCACCAAGCTGGATGTGAACGGCCGTGATATCATCGATGTTGTTCACGTTGATTCGATAGGCGAGCCGCGTCTCATCTTCGTTTATCGTGAAGCGTGCAGTGCCGTAGGCGGCGGTATCTGCGCGTGGCGCCTCGTTGACGCCCAGTAGAGTAGCTTCCAGATGCGTTCCGTCTTCAAAGGGCGGCTCTTGTGCGATGGTCGAACTTGATTGGCTGAGTGCCACCCAGTTTGGCCCGCCGTACCGAAGGCTGAGCCACGGCATGGTCAGCAGAACGACAACAGTAACTCCTATGACAAGGAGTGTCCGGCTCCGGGGGCCAAGAGCCCCGAATCGCGCATGACGACTTCGTCGGCGCATTTTGTCTCTCCTCTATTTCGTGATCCTGAAGTGGCAATGGGTTTTACAAGGGAACTGATGCAGAATCCCCGTTATCTGATAACTGAGAGGTCCAACGAGCGAGTGATCTTACGTATAGACGCCCTCTTGAGCGGCGCCGGCATGCTTGCCGTTGATCAGGAACCATCCGTACTTGGGTGTTGAGGATTTCAGATTCGTAACGCAGTTCGCGCTCCCACTCCTCGTCGTGCACCCAGCGGAAGCCACCGTCCACCCACACGCCGAAGTTGATCACCAGACTCCCATTGCCGACTGGGATGTCACGTAGCACGAATCGACCTCCCGATTCAGGATCAGGCCATCATGTGCGGCATGTTTTTGTTACGTTGCTGCACGATCCAGGCCTGAAGTTTGGTAGCAAATTCTGACAGGGAGTCCGCACGAATATTCAGAATCGCTTCCCGTTCCACGGATGTGAGTGCAAAGTCATCTAAGACGTCGCGCGGCGATTCTAGGAGCGCGTCTCGAAATGTTGGGTCGACGATCGCGGCGCCGATAACGGCTTGAAGTTTAGACTGTGACACTTGAACGCTCCTCTTGATCATTGCACGATGAATAACTTGACATTGTTAGATTTACCCCAGCGACGGCCTTTTGATCGCCGAAGGTCTCCCAACACGCCAGGCAATTTAACAAAGTGCCTGAGTAGTCACGATGATTGGTTGATCGCTACGTGATCACGATGGCGTCATAGCTGCCGTACGGGTTGGAGACATATTTATCGGCGTTAGAGTCGGTGTGCCATTCCTTCCCATTGTATAAGTAGCGATACCGATACTCGCGCCCTGTTTCCAGTTCGAGCGTGAGGGTCCAAGCTTCTCCAGTCTGCTTCAAGGGAAGCGATTGCGTGTCCCAGGCGTTGAAGTCACCGACTAGATGAATCGTGTCGGCCCAGATAGAGCTGGGTAGAGTGAAAGTAACACGCACTTTTTTGCGTTGTGGGGACACCTCGCGAGTTATCATATTCCTCGCCCCTGTCTTCCGTCGTCTTCGGGTTTCAGAGCATGATTTCGGGGGTCAGGATAGCGGTCGTTTCATCCTGGAAGGCCGCCAGAATTTCTTCCTCGGACAATCCGCCGGCCAGCAGGTACTTCTTTAGCTTGACGCGCGCATCGTGCGAAATCTTATAGATGTTGTTGCGATTCGTTTCTAGTTGTTCTGCGATTACGTCCGGCGGGACACTGCGGAAGTACTGGTTGATGAAGACGGTCCGCTGGCGTGTGGTGAATTCTTCGTCGATGACTTCGCGGATGCGGCGCCATATCTGCCGGCGTGTGACTTCGCGGTGCGGGTCGCTGACGGAATCGTCTTCCACTGTGGCGAGAACGGGTGGGAGTTCGTCGTCGGCCGTTTCATTGACGGCATCGAGCGAGATGTTGCTCCAGCGCCGGCGACGGAGGGTGCCGGCGGCCTGGTTGATGACGATGCTGTAGGCCCACGTCGTGAACTTGCTGTCACCCCGGAAGGTGTCCAGCTTGAGCAAGATGAGCACCAGGGCTTCTTGGGCGCAGTCCTCGGCGAATTGCTGCAATTCGTTGTGAGCGTAGTGTGCCAGGTCACTGCGATTACGCGAGAGGTAGACGTAGACGGCGCGCAGCAAGTAGTCGCGCAAATCCGCGATGGCTTCATGCTGCTCGCGACCGGCGCCCTGGAGGGCCGATAGCCACTCTGCGTTGCTCCATCGACCGTCGTTTGATTTCTTCTTTTCTTTCGTATCAGACTTGGCGTTTATTTGTCTGTTGTGGCGTGTCACTGTGAATTCGGCAGTTGCCATTTTCTCCTCCCGGTCTCGATTTAACTGAACTGTGACAGCGTAGACAATAGTTTTTCGGGTGGCGCGCCTTTGCTCAGAAACGCGCTGGCGCCGGCATCCAGGGCCGCGGCTTGGTAGCCGCTGTGCATCGTCAGCACAATGACCTTGGTTGCCGGCCAGCGGCTCTTGATTAAGCGTGTTGCTTCCAGCCCGTCCATATCCGGCATACGAACATCCATCAATACGACGTCCGGTTGATATTGCTCAACGAGTTCGATGGCCTCTTTACCGTTAATGGCTTGTCCCACCACTTCGTAACCCGGGCAGGTCAAAAGCAGCGCGCGCAGGCTATCGCGCGTTCGAGGTCGATCGTCGGCGATCAGAACGCGGGTGCATTGTATTGAACGGCTACTTGTTTGTCGTTTGGGGGTGTGCATCATCTCATTCATCATACCTACAGTATAGGCGAACAGCCGGCGTTTGTCATCGGATAAAGGGAATGTCTGAGGTATGAAGAATGGACCACTTTCTGAGCGGTCCATCTCTGCACAGGTCGTAGGAGATCTATCACAAATGTGATAGGCGGAGGCTACAGAAGTCGTAGCGCGTGGTGGGGGGAACGAAAGAGCCAGAGGTAACTACCTTGACAATGTTAGATTAAGCCGCGAGTCGGCCCCCACCCCCAAGGTCTGCGTTAGCAGACACCCCCTCTCCCAGGGTTGGGAGAGGGGGCTAGGGGGGAGAGGGCCCATGCGTGCGATGAAATCTAACATTGTCAAGGTAGTCACAAGCAGAGATTTAGGCGCTGGTCATGAGGTGGAGAAGCTATGTCTCGTCGAGGGAGGCCAGGCCCTCGCGCAGGGCGTAGAGGGCGGCCTGGGTGCGGCTCGCCAGGTGCAGCTTGCCCAGGATGTTGCTGACGTGGGTGCGCACTGTTCCCTCGGTGATGACTAACTCTTGGGCGATCTGCTGGTTGCTGAGCCCCTGTGCCACCAGTTGTAGCACGTCGACCTCTCGCTTGGTGAGGGGGTCTGCCGTTGGCGGTTGGTCTGACGCGGGACTTGATACTTCTTGCAACACCTTGCGTGCGATGGTTGGATGGAGCCAAGATTCCCCGCGCCACACCTGCCGGATGGCTGCGACCAGGTCTTCGGGGCCGGCATCTTCCAGGAGATCTCCCAGGGCGCCGGCTTTGATGGCGGGAAACACTTTGTCATCAGCAGCGAAGCTCGTCAACACCAGGATGCGCGCCTCGGGTTGCTCAGCGGTGATTGCGCCGATGGCCTCGATGCCGTCCATGCCGGGCATCACCAAATCCATCAAGATCACGTCGGGATCGAGGCGTTGTGCTTGGGCGACGGCTTCACGCCCATCGGTTGCTTCCCCGACGACTTCGATACCTGCTTCGGTGTCCAGGAGGGCGCGCGTGCCCTTGCGCACGATGGCGTGGTCGTCGACGATTAGAACGCGGATCGGATCCGTCATCGGTGTACCTCCACCTTCACGTGAGTGCCTTCGCCAGGCCGGCTGTCGATTGTCAAATCGCCGCCCATCTCCGCGGCGCGTTCTGTCATGTTCCGCAATCCCATGCCGCCACCCACCTTGGCTGCTGCAACATCGAACCCGATGCCGTTGTCTTCAATCTCAAGCGCAATAGCCGGCTCACTAAGTTGCAAATGCAGCCTGACGCGGTCCAATTGCGAATGCTTCAAGGCATTGTTCAGGGCCTCTTGTGCAATCCGGTATAGGCCCGCTTCGATTTCGGCCGGCAGTGCAACGTCACCCTCGACGCTGAACTTCGCTTCAATGCCGGCGCGCTCTTCAACCGCCTCCAGCCGTGTTTGCAGCGCGACGACGAGGCCGGCTCGCTCTAGCACCGGTGGGCGCAACTCGAAAATGAGCAGGCGCATCTCCTGCAAAGCCTCCTGCGCCGTGCCCCGAATCTCCTGTAGATGTTCGACGGCGAGTTCAGAGTGGCCTTTGTTCAGGAGTCGTGCACTGGCTTCGGCATACATCGTCACCCCGTACAGTCCGTGCGTGACCGAATCGTGCAATTCGCGGGCCAGACGGTTGCGCTCTGCCATCACCGCCAGTTGCTGAGCTTGTTCATACAATCGTGCATTCTCGATCGCTTGCGCTACCTGATCGGCCAATCCGGTGAGCAGCACACGTTCGTCAGCGCTGAATGTGCGGTGGACGCCGACTGTGTAGACGTTGAGGGTGCCGATGAGCTGATTGTCGCGGATCATGCTGGTCGCTGCCACGCTGTGAATGTCATGCCGCGCATAGAGTTCAGCGTTGGGGAGGTCGCGGACCGCCTGAAGGTCTGGGACGACAATCAGAGGCCCTTGCTGTTCGGCGAAAGACTCATAAAATGACCGCGGCGTTGGAACGTACTCTGCCCGATAACTGGACGGCAGGCCCCATGTCGCCGCTAGCATTAGAACGGATCCCCCTTCATTGCAGAGTAGGACACTGACGGCCGATACATCCAGCGCATTGGCAGTTTCCTCGCAAACGGCTTTTAGGACGGCGTCCAGTTCAAGTTTGGTGTTGAGCCGCGCTGCAACACGGGCCAAGGCATCGGCACGCGCTGCTTCACGACGGATGCGCTTTTCGGCCTCTTTGCGCTCGGTGATGTCACGCGCCAAGGCGAAAAGACAGCGGTCGTCTTCTTCCAGCTCGATGAGACCGACCCGAACTTCGACTGGGAAGGTTTTTCCATCTTTCCGCCGATGAACGCCTTCCGACATGGCAGGGGTATCTGGCTCCAATTGATCCCAGATCGCGTCGATGTTTTCCAGCTCGGAGTGGATACTGATACCGAATATTGACATGTCGAGGAGTTCATCGCGGGTGTATCCGAGACTCTCGCAGGCGCGTTTATTGACGTCAATGAACTGACCGTGTTCGCCGATGACGAAGAAGGCATCGGCCGCTTGCTCGACGAGATTTCGGAAGCGCTGCTCGCTGGCGCGGAGCGCTGCTTCGGCCCGCTTACGCTCGGTGATATCGCGCACCAGGGCGATCATGGAAGTTTGCCCATTGACTTCCACAACCGATGCCGAAATCTCCGACGGCACCCTCTCGCCGTACTTCGTCAGACAAGTGAGTTCGTCGGTCCAGCCGTGGCCATGCTTGATGATCGTGCGGGCGAAAGCTTGGAACAGCGGCATCTCGTCGGGGTGAATGTCCGAAATGCCCAAGGACAGAAGTTCGTCCCGCGTATAGTCGAGCATTTCTTGTGCTACGGGGTTGGCATCCAAGATTTCGTCTTTTGCTGGATCGATGAGGAGAATGGCGTCGTTGGAATGCTGGAAGATCCCGCGGAATCGTTCTTCGCTCTCGCGCAGCGTTTCTTCAGCCCGTTTGCGCTCGGTGATGTCGCGGGCAATGCCAATGATGCCGGCCGGCCGCCCCATCCGATCGTGATAGATGGCTCTCGCCGTTAGATATGTTCGGTCTTCTCCCTCAGTCGGGATCGGTTCGACCGTCTGAGACGCTTGGCTTTCCAGGACGCGACGGTCGTCGGATTGCAAGCGCGAGGCCGTTTCAGGGGGAAATAGGTCGGGAACGGTGGATCCGATGATTTCCTCACGCGGCCGGCCGAGGAAGTCGACAAAGGCGTCGTTCACAACAATCATTCGGCCGTCAAGATCTTTGACGAAGATGGCGTGTGACGTCTCGTTGAACACAGCTTGAAGCACGTGATGCTCTTTACGCAAGTTGTGCTCCAACGCTTGCTGTTTAGGGAGAGCCTCACGTAACAGCATGTTTTGCTGACGCAAGTCGCTCAATTCCTCGATCAGTTGCGCTTTGGTTTTGCGGCTGTCCGTCACCTTGCGTCTCCCGGCTGACCTACGATCTAGAAATCCTCGTCCCATGATCTAACGGCGTAGAACTATGCGCTACGGACTAAATCCTCGGGAGTTTTGCGGGTGTGACCGACCTTCCACGGTTGCCTACACCTCCCGTCGCGGCCGATACTGAATCGCCTCGGCCAGGTGCTGAGTCTGGATGTCGCCGGCCCCCTCCAGATCCGCTATCGTGCGCGCCAGTTTGAGGATGCGGTGGAAGGCGCGGGCGCTCATCTGGAGCTGCTGCATCGCCGAGCGCACCAGGCTACGGCCGGCATCGTCCAGCCCGCAGTGCTTGCGCACCTCGGCCGGCCCCATGTCGGCGTTGCATGACAAATCGGTCCCGTCGAAGCGCGCCCGCTGACGCTCGCGTGCCGCCTGTACCCGCTCGCGAATGTGGGCCGATGGTTCGCCCTCGCGCTTGCTGGTCAGCTTGTCGTACTCGACGCGCGGTACCTCGATGTGGATGTCGATTCTGTCCAGCAGCGGCCCGCTGATGCGTTTCTGGTAGCGCGTGATGGTCGCCATGGTGCACGTGCACTCGCGCACGGGGTCGGAGTAGAAGCCGCACGGACAGGGGTTCTTCGCCGCAATCAGCATGAAGTTGGCGGGGAACGTCAGTGTGCCCTGCGCGCGACTGATGGTGACAATCTTATCCTCTAGGGGTTGGCGGAGCGTTTCTAGCGACTTGGAGCTGAACTCGGGCAGTTCATCGAGGAAGAGGACGCCGCGATGAGCCAGGCTGATTTCGCCCGGGCGCGGCCAGGCGCCGCCGCCCACCAAGCCGGCATGGCTGATGGTGTGGTGCGGCGCCCGGAACGGGCGGTGCCGGACCAACGGGACGTCGTCGGGCAGCGTGCCGGCGATGCTGTAGACCTTCGTCACCTCCAGCGACTCGTCGACCGTCATCGTGGGCAGAATCGACGGCACCGAGCGGGCCAGCAGCGTCTTGCCGGCGCCCGGCGGCCCGTTCATCAGGAGGTTGTGGCCGCCGGCGGCCGCCACCTCCAGCGCTCGTTTCACGTGCTCCTGACCTCGCACCTCGCGAAAATCCACAGCGTACTCGGGCAGATCGTCGCCGGCGTCGTAGTCGGGCGCGTGGGCTGGAATCTCGCGGAGACCTTGGAGATGGGCTGCCAGATCGGAAAGGTTCGCCACCGGAATCACGTCTAGGTCGGGGATCAGCGCGGCTTCAGGAGCGTCCTCGGCCGGCACGAACGCGGTACTAATTTCCAAATCTCGCGCCAGGCTGGCCATCGGCAGCATCCCCTGCGTGTGGCGCAACGAGCCATCCAGCGACAGTTCGCCGACGAACATGGCGTCTTCGGCGCGCTCTGGCCAGGCTTGCTCGGAGGCAACCAGGATACCGACCGCGATGGGGAGATCGTAGGCCGGCCCCACCTTGCGCAAGTCGGCCGGCGCCAGGTTCACCGTAATTCGGTTGTCTGGGAATCGCAATCCGCTGTGTCGAATGGCGGCCCGGACGCGCTCCCTGGATTCTTGAACCGCCGCGTCCGGCAGTCCGACGATCGTCATGCTGTACAGGCCGCGCGAGATATCTACTTCGACTTCGACAGGGGCGCCTTCGAGGCCGATTAGGGCACAACTCGTGATCTTGGCAAGCATAATGTGGGCACAGTCTCCTCAAGCGTGATGTTCTCTAGGTGTCTACTCAATATATGGGGAGGCATGTAGGACGATTTGGTAAATCGTCGGGTCGAAATACCATTTCGACCTACATAGCCCCGAAATATTGAGATCATACTTTTCTAGCATTGACTGGCGTGTGAGGTCGGCATGGGGAACGCCTGCACTATGCCTGCATTATACTGACACATCTCAGCTATGTCAATCAAAAGAAAAAAGTGACTACTCAGGCACTTCGGGCCTACACAAGAAGAGACCAGAAAAGATGGGGGTGTGGTGGGCGCCCACCACACCCCCATCTTTTCCGCATTTCTCAACTGCGAGGGCGGTAGCCGGGCAGTATAGCCTGAGTAGTTACGAAAAAAGAAAGTAACTGCATGAAACCGAAAACAGCCCCTCTTGAGGGCAGAAAAGTAACTTCCGCTTTTTGGCACCTGAGAGGAGGATTGGAGCAATTTTGGCCCTCTGCGCCCCTTGACAAGAGGTATCAGAGCGGAAGTTACTTTTGGAGCCGACTTTCGGTTTCATGAACTGGTAACCGTTCAGAAGGTATCAGGACTAGCATCCTGAGTAGGTCGAAACGAAGTGGAGACCGTATCGAAGGGTGCGGGTTTGCGACGGTTCTTCGAACAAGCCGCACCCCCTTCGACTGGGCTCAGG
>JAANWY010000166.1 GCA_018263655.1 Anaerolineales bacterium
ACTGCGCGGGTGGCAGCCTGAGTAGCTTGACAATGTTAAGTTCGGTTCAGAAACAGCCTTTTGCTCGCCGAAGGTCTCCTGACCGAGGCGAATGGGGCTCGGTCAGGAGACCTTCGCCCAGCACGCCAGGCAACTTAACATTGTCAAGGTAGTTACGTCGATTCTAAATTTGACTCAGAACTGGTCATTGGTGCTCAGACGGATCTATCACGCCAGGCTGTCAGAACCTGTTCCAGATCGTCGAAAACCAGGTCAGGTTTGACATCGGCGTTAGCCAAGTCATCGCGGGTCGTCACGCCGGTGAGGACCATGATCGTGCGCAGGCCGGCCCTGACACCACCCAGGATGTCGGTCTCGAGCCGGTCACCGATCAGCGCTGTTTCTGCAGCACTGGCACCGAGGGTTCCCAGTGCTGTTTCTAGTACCCCGCGCTGCGGCTTACCGATGATGTGCGGGGCCACGTCTGTTGCGGCTTCGATGGCGGCCAAGATGGAGCCGGTGCCCGGTTCCAGGCCGTGCTCGGTTGGCAGGGAGCGATCGGGGTTTGTGCCGATGAAGGTTGCGCCGGCTCGAATCGCCAACGTCGCCGTCCTCAGCTTCTCGTACGTAATGTGGGTGTCGAGTCCTACCACCACGTACGCCGGCGACTCATCGGTGAGCGTGAACCCCTGCTCGCGGAGTGCATCTCGGAGCCCCTCCATGCCGATCGCGTACAGCGGTGTGCCGGGTTCGGCACGCTCGGCCAAGTACAGCGCTGTCGCTACCGCCGATGTCATGATTTGCTCCGGCGTCGCTTCAATGCCCATGCGGTCCAGCTTTTTGACGTACTGTTCCACCGTCTGTGTCGAGTTGTTTGTAAGTAATACGTACGGTACGTTCGCCTGTTGCAGCGCTTGCAGGAAAGCGCGCGCCCCCGGCAGGCGCTCCTGACCTCGGTACAACACCCCGTCCATATCGAAGATGAAGGCTTTGATGGTGTGTAGATCGTCAGTGGTCATGTCTTTATGCTTGTACTCCCAGTCGCTCGTATGTCTTTCACATTCAGTTGCAGTTGTTCCTGACCGTTCCATACATCGATCTGAGGTGTGTAGACGATGTCGATGTGTGCTGGCATGTTGTCGGCCCAGTGGCCCTGGCGGAACGCTATGGCGTCCCACACAATGCGCTCCTGCTCGAGCTTCAGGCGCAGGTGATTCCGCTCGTCGCCGACAGCGGAGAAGTCGCGCAGGGCGACATCGCGGGCCAGCAGTAGCGGAGCTGGGTTGTCAATCCCGAAGGGCTCGAGGGTCGTCAGAGCATAGAAGGTCTGAGTTTCCAACCGTGACAACGGCCATTCGAGATCGATTTCCAGCTCCGGCGCCAGGTCTTCGTCGGCTAGTTTGCGGGCAGCGATCTCGGTCAGCCGGCTGCGGAGTTCGTCGAGCTTCTTGGTGGCTACGGTCAGGCCGGCGGCCCCCTTGTGTCCGCCGTGCTTAATCAGTAGATCGGCCACCTCGTCCAGCGCTGCGACGACGTTGAACTCCGGAATGCTGCGCGCGGACCCTCGGCTGATCTCGTCCCCGATTTCCAGCGCCAGCGACGGCCGGTAGAACCGCTCAGTGAGCCGGCTGGCCACCAACCCGACGATACCTGGCACGAAGTCCTGCCCTCCGACGATGAGGAAAAAAGCGCTCTCCTCGCCTTCAACCTGGGCCAGTGCTTGCTCCAGCACCTGCTGCGTCAAGGCTCGGCGTTCGCGGTTGCGGGCATCCAGCTTCTCGGCCAGGGCCCGAGCTTCCGCCGGGTCTCGCGTGACGAGCAACCGGTAGGCCAGCATGGCGTGATCCAGCCGGCCGGCGGCGTTCAGCCTCGGACCAAGCACATATCCGATGGTCTCGGAGTTGATGTGGCCGGGCTCGGCGCCGGCGACGTCCATCAGGGCCCGCACGCCAAGGCGCTCTGCGCGATTCAGAACAGTCAGACCTCGACGCACCAGTGACCGGTTCTCACCGATTAGCTTGGCGAGATCGGCTACTACCCCTAGCGCGACCAGATCGAGTAGTTCCTCTTCGTCGATTTTGCCTCGCGCCGTCCCGAGCGGAACACGGCCTTCCACGCGCAGCAGCGCCTGCGCGAGTTTGAAGGCCAGACCAACACCGGGTAGGTATTCAAAGTCGTACCGGCAGCCCGGCAGTTTGGGGTCGATCACGGCCACGGCCGGCGGCAGCGCTGCCACCGGCTCGTGGTGGTCGGTGATGATTAGGTCCAGCCCCAGACGCCGGCCGTGTTGCACTTGCTCGATGGCCCGAATCCCGCAGTCAACAGTTATGACCAGGCTGATGCCCCGGCCGGCCAACTTGTCCAGCGCGCCGGTGTTGAGCCCATAGCCTTCCTCAATGCGGTGGGGGATGTACGGTTCAGCGCGGGCGCCCAGACTTCGCAGCACCTGAATCAGCAGTGCCGTCGACGTCACGCCATCGACATCGAAATCGCCGTACACTGCGATGCGCTCGCTCTGGCGGATCGCACTTCGGATGCGTGTGACGGCTTCGTTCACGCCGTGCAGCCGGAAGGGGTTATCGTCGTCTGGGGTGCCGTCTAGGAACGCGCGGATGGCGTCGGGATCGGTCAGCCCACGGCTGTGGAGGATCTGTAAGACAAGTGGGTGAAGGTCGCCAGAGCGCTCTAAGGAGGCCGGCGACGGCGATGCTTTCAGTTTCCAACGGTAGCGGCTGGCGTCTGTGCGTGTCTCGTGACTCATCCCCGATATTATAGGGGAAGCTGGCCTCCTTGACAATGTGAGTAGCTGGTGTTTACCCATAACTTGGATGTCAAGTTGTTTCACGTGTGAGCTGCGCGCACCTCGAACAAGTTCGAGTGTCCAGGAAGCTGAAACTTGTTTCAGGTCTTAGGAGTTCGGCCTTGCCTCTACTTGACAGGTGACTTATGGGGAAACACCAGGAGTAGGCGTTCTTGCAAGACTACATAACATGTGGTAAAATAAGCCTAATGAAGACACGAATCGTATTTATGGGTACGCCGGCGTTCTCTGTGCCGTCACTGAGGCGGCTGATCGAGGCGCCAGGCCTTGAAGTTGTAGCAATTCTTACACAACCGGACCGGCCGGCCGGCCGAGGGCGTGAGCCGAAGCCATCGCCCGTGAAGCGGGTTGCGCAAAAACATGACATAATAATACAGCAACCTAAGCGTTTGCGGGACAACACGGAGATGCTCGATATCTTGCGCGATCTGGCGCCGGATGTGATCGTGGTAGCTGCTTATGGCCTAATCCTGCCGACGTCTGTGTTGGCGGTGCCGCCGCACGGCTGTGTCAACGTACATGCGTCGCTCCTACCCAGACATCGTGGGGCGGCGCCGGTGGCAGCCGCCATCCTCGACGGAGATGAGGAGACCGGCGTGACCATCATGCTCATGGACGAAGAAATGGATCACGGGCCCGTGTTGGCACAGCGGGTTACGCCGATTCGGCCTGATGATGCGCGCGCTTCGCTCACCCATCGGCTTGCTGAACGGGGGGCTGAGTTGTTGGTGGCGGTGCTGCCCCAGCGAGTGGCCGGCGAAATCGAGCCGCAGCCGCAGGATCACGATGCGGCCACGTACGCAGGGTTGCTCAAGAAAGAGGACGGCGATATTGATTGGACGCAGCCGGCGGGCCGCATCGCGCGCATGACGCGGGCCTACGATCCGTGGCCTGGTGCGTACACATCCTTTAGTGGCCGGCTGTTCAAAGTGCTCGACGCGGAAGCGCTCGACATTGACACCGGCGGCGAACAGGCCGGCACTGTGATCGAGGCCGATCCAGGTTTCGCGGTCGTGGCGGGTGGCGGTGCGGTCGTGTTGAAGGAGGTACAGTTGGCTGGCAAACGCGCGATGGACATCGACGCCTTCGCACACGGTCAACGCGATTTCGTTGGTTCGATACTCGGAACTTAGGAACTTAACACTGTCAAGTTCATGAATGGCGCTTAGGACTTCCCGGCATCTGTTGTGATGCCAGCGCCGCCTTCGGTGCATAGGTGCTGAGGTACAAGAGAGATGACAGGGTTCGTTGAGAGTCTAGCCCTTTCTCCCCTGCTCCTCCGCCCCCCTGCCCCTCTGCTCAGAAGAGCCCTGCCCCGGCGAAAGGAAGATCATGAAAGATACATCGGAGCTGCCCGAACGCTCGGGCGGCATTGACTTCGATCATAGTGACGCCCAGGCTCAGGATGTCGTTGGGCGCGACAAAATCGAACTCAACCTGCCCCCGATATTGCGTAGGGGGTGTTATGCTCAACTGGCAGAAAACGTCAAGATCACGGTTGTTCTCGGTGCGTTGTTGCTGTTGATCTACGCTTTCTTCCAGACGAATCTACCGCGAGTCAATCAGGCGACGCCGACACCGACAATTTCGGCAACGGCCACGCCGACGGCGACTCCCCAACCTCCGGCGACACCGGTGGAGGACGGAGAGCGCGAACGGACAGCGACGGCCGCACCGCCGTCGGGTGGCGTGGCGACGGCCGTCAACCCGAACGAAGGCACACCGTTGGTCGTGGAAACGCCTGAGCCGGCTTCGACGCCGGTCTCAGGGCGCGTGACTGCGACACCCACACTGACACCTGAGTCTGCGCCTATCCCGCGGCCGGCGACGCCAACGTCACGTCCGACGCCGACACCGGCGCCACCGACGCCCAGCCCGCGGCCGGCGCCGACGAACACACTGCGGCCGGCGACGCCGATGCCGGACTGCCCTTCGACCAGCGTGCGTCTCGGTCCTGTTGCGAAGTTGGTGAGGGTGGGTGATGTGTTCACGATGAGTGCGCGCGTGTCGTGTGCTAAGGAATTGGCCGGCTACCAGGTCGAGTTGAGTTTTGATCCCTCAGTAGTGATCGTTCAGCGTGTGGACAGCGGCGGGTTCATGGCCAGCGCGGGCGGATCGGCCTTCGTCGCCGGCCCGGATGTGAACAACGACGCCGGCACGGCGAGCATCGGCGCCGTCGTTCTGCGGCCTGGACCCTATCCGTATGGGTCAGGCACGCTGGCGTCCTTCACGCTGAAAGCCGTGGCCGAGGGTTCGTCGGACCTCGGTCTGAGCGCGAGTCTTTCGAACGCAAGCGCTCAGCCGGTGCCGCTCGATGTGTCCGGTGCAGCCGTCGTCGTGAAGCCGGCGAGTACACCGACGCCCACGCCACCATAGTTTTTGAACACAGAAAAGGTCCGGAAAAAAGGGGTCGGTGGGGCCGCCCGCCCCCACCGACCCCTTTTTTTCGCATTTCGATGAACTCAGGATGCTAGTCCTGATACCTCCTGAACGGTTACCAAATTTGTTCCAAAGTCCAATAGTTTACGAGTGTGACGTTGTGGAATGGAATAATGTACTTGCTGAATTTGGGGTTGGTTTCGTACGACGACGGATTGGCGTTGCAGCATCGGATTGTTGAAAGGTGTAAGGCTGGACAACTCGACGACGTCTTGATCTTGCTAGAACATCCGCCTGTGATCACCCTGGGCCGGCAGGCGGACGAGACGAACATCATCGCCGCCCCCGAGTTTCTGGGCGAACTGGGCATTCAGGTCCGGCGCGTCGAGCGGGGCGGCGACGTTACGTATCACGGCCCGGGCCAGCTTATGGGGTACCCGATTCTCAACCTCCGCGACCACCGAAAAGACGTCGGTTGGTATATCAGTTCGTTGCAAGCGGTTCTGGTCGATGTTTTGGCCGAGTTTGGGATCGATGCTGAACCGCGTAGCGGTGAGAAGACGGGCGTGTGGATCGGGAACGACAAAATTGTTGCCATTGGTGCTCGCATTGAGGAGTGGGTCTCGTACCACGGCTTCGCCCTCTACGTTGATCCCATCATGCCGCACTTCGACCTAATCGTGCCGTGTGGGTTGCCAGATACTGGCCTTGCCGGCATGCAGCAGATACTTGGTGGAGAGGTCGACCCGGACGCTGTGCGCCGGGCCGTTGCGAAGCATTTTGGCCGCGTATTCGGTGTCGACTTGCAAGAGGTGACCGTGGCTGAACTTGGGCTCACTGAGCCGGCGTCCTTGGCGCCGGTCGCCGCACGCTGAAAAGCAACCTGCTGTCTCATTATTGAAATCGTTCTTCCGCTGCCGTGGCTCGGTCAGGAGACCGGCCACAGCGGTGTTAGTACCGGCCACAGCGGTGTTAGTACCGGCCACAGCGGTGTTAGTAATGGAGGTTCACTGCATGTCAGATTACGTCTTCGAGCCCTTCAAGATCAAGAGTGTTGAGCGGATCCCCATCCTGACCCGTGACGAGCGCGCTGCACGGCTGAAGGCAGCCGGCTACAACGTCTTCAACCTCGCCTCCCAGGACGTCACCGTTGATTTGCTGACGGATAGTGGCACTGGTGCCATGAGCCAGGAGCAGTGGTCGGCCGTCATGCGCGGCGATGAGGCGTACGCCGGCGCCCGTAGTTTCCAGCGTCTGGCCGAGACGGTCCACGACGTCTTCGGGTTTGAGCATTTCGTGCCGACCCATCAGGGCCGGGCTGCCGAGAACGTCCTTTTCCCACTGACGGTCAAGCCAGGCGACATCATCCCCACTAACCAGCCCTTCGACACGACCCAGGCCAACATCGAGGCAGCCGGCGGTGCGGCAATGGAACTGGTGATCGAGGAAGGGGTGGACCCCACCAGCCACCATCCTTTCAAGGGCAATATCGATGTGGAACGGCTGGCAGCGCTGCTGGACGATGTGGGGACGGAGCGGGCGCCCCTGGCCGTCATCACCATCACGAACAACACGGGCGGTGGGCAGCCGGTGTCACTGGCGAATTTGCGCGCCGCAAAGGGCGTGTTGAGCGATCGAGGCGTGCCACTGTATCTGGATGCTTGCCGGCATGCGGAAAACGCTTTCTTCATTCAGGAGCGTGAGCCCGGGTATGCTGACAAACCGATTCGCGGGATCGTGCACGAAACCCTCGCCTTGGCCGATGGGTTCACGCTAAGTGCCAAGAAAGACGGCCTCGCCAACATCGGCGGTCTCCTGGCGACGCGGGATGAGGCGCTCTTCGAGCGCGTCAAGCAACGCCTGATCCGGACCGAGGGCTTCCCGACCTATGGCGGACTGGCGGGCCGTGACCTGGACGCGATGGCGGTGGGGCTCCGGGAAGCGCTGGATGAGCGTTATCTGCGCTATCGAGTGGGTCAGGTACGCTATCTGGCCGGCCGGTTGACGGAAGGTGGCGTGCCCATCGTCGAACCGCCGGGCGGCCACGCTGTTTACGTGGACGCAGCTCGATTCTTGCCGCACATCGCGCGTGACGAGTTTCCAGGCCAGGCGCTGGCTACGAGTCTGTATCTCGAAGGCGGTGTCCGGTGCATTGAGATCGGCGGCGTTGCGTTTGGTAAAATCGATCCGCAGAGCGGCGAAACTCACTGGCCTGGGCTGGAACTCGTGCGGTTGGCGGTCCCGCGCCGCGTGTACACGCAGAGCCACTTGGACTACGTCGCCGATACCGTCATCGAGCTTTACGGACGTCGCGACGGTGTTCGAGGATTGCGCATGACGTATGCGCCCGAAGTTCTGCGGCACTTCACGGCTCGCTTCGAGCCGGTCAGGGGCGATTGACAATTTGCTGTGCCCGGTGCACAATTGGATGTACATTGTGAAATCTGATTCAGCGAGGGAGGGCTCATGGCCGCAATGAATGTGCGCAAGGTCGTTGTCGGTCCCTGGCCGATGAACGCCTACGTGTTGATCGATCCTGAGAGTGATACCTGTATTGTCATCGATCCTGGTGCGGACCCCGACGCAATCCTGGCCGCCACGGGTGGTGCGCCTGTCGAGCAGATTCTGCTGACACACACGGATCCGGATCACATTGGCGCCCTGTCCGCCGTTGCCGGCGCAACCGGCGCCCCGATAGCTGTGCATCCTGCTGCCGCCGACCCGCTTACTGATCCGCCGGATCAAGAACTACACGATGGCGACGAGGTGAAGCTGGGCCGGCACGTGATTCACGTGATCGAGACGCCAGGACATGCCCCCGGCCACGTCAGTTTCCTTGTCGATGACGATCTAATCGGTGGCGATGTGCTGTTCCCAGGCGGCCCTGGTCACACCGATACGCCCGACGAGTTCCAGCAGATCATTGAGACGATAACGCAGAAATTGTTCGCTTTGCCCGACGAGGTGGTGGTGTATTCTGGTCACGGTGACCCGGTGACCATCGGACAGGCCAAAGCGGAGTACGCGGAGTTCGAGGCACGGGACAAGCCGGCTGACTTGTGTGGCGACGTGACGTGGGAGCTCGGTCAGCAGTAAACGGTCACCAGTATCTGGGATTTCGTCACCGTTTCCTGTCTCCTCGCCGGCATGATTCTGCCCGGCATCGACCGCAGCGATCCGGGGACATACGTCCTCGTGATGTACCTGGGGGCGCCGCGGACCGTCACTGTCGGGGCACGCGGGGCGTTTGCGCTTGACGCTGGGTACTATCTCTACGTCGGCGGGGCGCTGAACGGGCTGGCCGGCCGGCTGAGCCGGCATCTTCGCACCGGCGACAAGAAGCTGTATTGGCACATCGACTATCTTCGCGCCGTGACCGAGCTGGTCGAAATCTGGTGGACGATATCGCCGGCGCGCTTGGAGTGCGAGTGGGCGGCGACACTTCGGGGGCTCCCTGGCGTCTCCGAGCCTGTTCCTCGCTTCGGCTCTTCTGACTGTAACTGCTCCACCCACCTTTTCTACCTGTTCGACAAACCGTCCTTCAACGACTTCGCCATTCACTGGCCCAACCACGACGTCCAGCGGTCAATCCTGAGCCCAAAGTCTCCATCCTCCAACCGATTATGCTTAATTGTCGGTTAGCATCCTGAGTAGGTCGAAACGAAGTGGAGATCGTATCGAAGGGTGCGGCTCAAGCAACGCCTCGAGGCAAACCCGCACCCTTCGATACAGCTTTCGCTTCGCTACAGCTTACTCAGGATGCTGGTCAACGAATTAAGCATAATCGGC
>JAANWY010000167.1 GCA_018263655.1 Anaerolineales bacterium
TTCATTCGATGGCTCAATCGATGGCCGCCAGGCCCAGGAGCGACGCATGACGGACCAACCCCTCGCCGGCAAGCGCGTCCTCGTGACCCGCCCACCGTACCAGGCCGGCTCTTTCTCCGACAAACTGCGCGCGCTGGGCGCCGAGCCCGTCGAATTCCCGACCATCGGTATCGCGCCGGCCGAGGACACCGGCCCGCTGGATGAGGCCATCGCCGAGATCAAGAGTTACAACTGGGTGATCTTCACCAGCACCAACGCTGTCGCACCGTTCTGGAAAAGACTCAAGGCCGCCGGCAAGGACGCCCGCGCCCTCCACAACGCCCGCCTCGGCGCCATCGGCCCTAAGACTGCCGCCAAGCTAGAGACCATCGGCCTGCTGGCCGACTTCATGCCCGACACCTATGTGGCTGAAGCCATCGTGGACCAAATCGGCGACGTGAGGGGGCAGCGCATTCTGTTGCCGCGCTCGCACATCGCGCGCGCCGCGCTGGTCGAGGGACTGGAAGCGAAAGGCGCTGACGTAGACGAGGTGACAGCCTACCGCACCGTCGCTGGCGATCCGTCGGACGAAGCCTGGCAGCGACTGCACGCCGGCCAGATCGACGTCGCCACGTTCACTGCGTCGTCTACGGTGCGCAATTTCATCGAGATGCTCGATGGCGACGATGTTGGCCCGATCCTCGACACTGCAACCGTCGCCTGCATCGGCCCCATCACCGCCGGCACCGCCCGCGAGCACGGCATTCGGATCGATATTGTGGCTGAAGAACATACGATTGATGGATTGATTGAGGCAATCATTCGCAATAGGTGATTCGTCTTACCTCTTGCGTGTTGCGTCTTACGTCTTGGGCTTCGTGCACACGCAAGACGCAAGATACAACCCCAAGGACTGCGAACATATGACTGAAATCTTACCACACAGAGCAGACCTAATCCACCGCCCCCGCCGGCTCCGCCGCACGCCGGCCATTCGGCGCATGGTGCGCGAGACCAGCCTATCGACCGACGACCTCATTTACCCGCTGTTCGTCCGGCACGGCCACGACGTCCAGCTCGAGATCCCGTCGATGCCTGGCCAGTATCAGTGGTCGATTGACCGGCTGCCGGGCGAGGTCGGGACCGCCGCTGAGTTAGGCATACCGGCCGTGATCCCCTTCGGCATTCCGGCCACAAAGGACAGCATCGGCAGCGAGAACTTTGCTTCCGACGGCATTGTGCAGCAGGCGATCCGCGCTATCAAGGATGCGGTGCCCGAGTTGGTCGTCATCACCGACGTCTGCATGTGCGAGTACACCGACCATGGCCACTGCGGCATCGTCGAGAACGGTCGCATCTTGAACGATCCGACCCTGGAGGTTCTGGGGCGGGTAGCCGTCTCCCATGCCGAAGCCGGCGCCGACATGGTGGCGCCCAGCGGGATGATGGACGGCATGGTGGCCGCCATCCGCCAGGCGCTGGACGAAGCCGGCTTCCCCGAAGTTGGGATTCTGTCCTACGCGGCCAAGTACGCCTCGTCCTTCTATGGGCCTTTTCGGGATGCGGCCGAGGGCGCGCCCAAGTTCGGTGATCGCAAGAGCCATCAAATGGATCCCGCCAACGTCCGCGAGGCGGTCCGCGAGGTGGCGCTCGATATCGCAGAGGGCGCCGACATCCTGATGGTGAAGCCGGCCCTCCCCTATCTAGACGTAATTCGCGTCGTGCATGACAATTTCGACCTACCGCTGGCCGCCTACAACGTGAGCGGCGAGTACGCGATGATCAAAGCGGCGGCACAGAATGGTTGGCTTGATGAACGAGGTGTAGTGCTGGAAGCACTGACCAGCATGAAGCGGGCCGGCGCCGATCTGATCTTGACGTATTTTGCCAAGGAGGCTGCTGAATGGCTGATGAACGCATAAGAACCCTGAATCATTTCTCCCTGTTTTCGTTCAAAGACGCGTATTGGACGCTGTCTTCAAGCGAACGTCACGAGGCTGGTGAGGGTTGGTTAGCCGGCTTGCGTGAAGCTGCCAAGCGCACCGATTTGTATCAGACTTTCCCAGCCCGCGACAGCGGCGATATTCTGGTATGGAGTGCGCTGCCGGCTGAGGAGAACTGCGATGCATCCAACTTCTTCCAACGCTACGCCCGTGCCGTCAATCCCCATCGGCAGTACCTGCACTCGGAACTGACGCTGTGGGGTTTCACCAAGCCCTCGATCTACTCGCGCGGCCGCTCGGCCCAGGAAATCGATCCCTTCGCCGCAGAGCGAAAGACGTACTTCATCGCCTATCCTTTTGTGAAAACCATCGAGTGGTATCTGATGAGCCGCGACGCGCGCCAGGGCATGATGAACGAGCACATTCGCATGGGCCACCAGCACCCCGAGATCACCCAGCTTCTGCTGTACTCTTTTGGCTTGCAAGATCAGGAGTTCATCGTCTGCTACGAGACCGAGGATCTGGTCGATTTCTCAGACTTGGTGATGGAACTGCGCAGCAGCGAAGCGCGGCGCTACACCAAGCGCGATACGCCCATCGTCACGGCCGTTCACCATCCGGCGGAGGAGACACTGGCGCTGTTCCAGTAAACAGTCATCGGGGCTGGCCTTGTTTACTGGTATCCGTTCAGATAGTGGGGACCCTTGCGAAGGTTTGCCAATCGCATTCGGGTCGAGGTGCCCCTCGCCAGTCGAAAATTGGGCTCTTGTCAAGGCTACTCCAACCTTCGCAAGGGTAGCAGAACGTTCCAAGCTCAACATCTGTTCACCTGGACAATTGATCCGTGAGATCAGGCAGCTCTTGGCGGCTGGTCTAAGAAGCGAGGAAGGATAATCTCGTGTCTCACCGCTTTCTCCGCGCCTGCCGGCGCGAACCCGTAGACTGCACGCCCGTGTGGTTCATGCGCCAGGCCGGCCGCTACATGGCCGAATATCGTAAACTGCGCGAGAAACACTCGATCCTGGAGGTCGTCAAGACGCCGGAGCTGGCCGTCGAGGTGACGCTGCAGCCCATCAACGCCTTCGATCTGGACGCGGCCATCATCTTCGCCGACATCCTGCCGCCGCTGGAGGGGATGGGGCTTGAGCTGGAGTTCGTCAAGGGCAAAGGTCCCGTCATCCACAATCCGATACGCACGCCGGCCGACGTGGAGGCGCTGCGTGTGCCATCAGCCGAAGAGACCGTGGGCTTCACACTGGACGCCATCCGGCTGGCGCGCCGCGAGCTCGACGGCAAAGTGCCCCTCATCGGATTCTCCGGCGCGCCGTTCACGCTGGCCAGCTACGCCATCGAAGGCGGATCGTCGCGCCACTACAAGCTAGCGAAGGGCCTCATGCTGGAGCATCCGGGCGCCTGGCACACGCTGATGGACAAGCTAGCACAGCTCATCGGTGACTACTTGCGGGGTCAGGCCGAAGCCGGCGCCCAGGCACTACAGCTCTTCGATTCCTGGGTCGGCGCCCTCAGCCCGAACGACTACCGCGAGTACGTGCTACCCTACTCGAAGCAAGTGATCAAGCAAGCGCAGAGCGCCGGCGTGCCCGTCATCCATTTTGGCACAAACACCAACGGCATGCTGGAGCTCTTAAGGGAAGCCGGCGGTGACGTCATCGGCGTCGACTGGCGCATCCACCTGGACGACGCGTGGCGCCGGCTGGGCGACGATGTGGCGATTCAGGGCAACCTGGACCCCGTCATGCTGTTCGCCCCCATCCCCGAGATCGAGCGCCGTGCCGCCGACATTCTGCAGAGAGCCGGCAACCGCCCGGGCCACATCTTCAACCTGGGTCACGGTATCCTGCCGGAGACACCGGTGGAGCACGTGGCCGCCTTGGCCGACTTTGTACATCAGTGGCCAGGTAGTCGAGTAGTCGAATAGTCAATTAGGGACTTCCAGGGAAATAAACCTCCCAAAAATGGCCCATTTCCCTCATAAATCTTTGGGTCTTTGGGAGGTTTTAAATTCTGGAATCCCCTTAGTCGACCGTCGATTAGGAATTGAGCTATGGGCAACGAAGAAATCCGAAATCCAAAGTACGCAGTACTCATGATGGCCTACGGCGGCCCTGATTCTCTAGACGACATCGAACCGTATCTACTTAATATCCGAGGCGGGCGAAAAACGCCGCCGGCGTTGGTCGAGGAAATTAGAGAACGCTACGCCGAAATCGGTGGGAAGTCGCCGCTGCTGGAGATCACACAAAAGCAGGCTGAAGCACTCGATGAACGGCTCAACGGGTTGTCTGACGGACCCGAGTACCGCGTCTACGTCGGTATGCGGCACTGGGCGCCCTATATCAAGGATGCAGTGGCCCAGATCGTCGCCGACAGCATCGACAAGGTGATCGGAATCTGTATGGCGCCCCATTATTCGCGCATGAGCATCGGCGCCTACATCCGGAAGGCCGAAGAAGCCCGCGAGGAATTGACACCTGAGCTAGACGTCGCCTACATCGAGAGCTGGCACGATCATCCGCTGTTTGTCCAGACGATTGCAAAGAACGTGAAAGACGCGCTGGGGAAGTTCTCGGCGGGTGCGGAAGACGTCAAAGTCATCTTCACGGCGCACAGCCTGCCGGCCGCCATCCCTTCGACAGGCTCAGGACAGCGCATGGAAGAGGGCGATCCTTACGATGCGCAACTCAAGGAGACAGCGCACCTGGTAGCCGCCCAACTCAACGACGTCGATTGGATGTTCTCATATCAGAGCGCCGGCGCCAGCGGCGCAGAGTGGCTCGGCCCACAGATCAAGGACGTCGTGGTCGAACTCGCTGAAGCCGGCAAGAAGAACCTCCTGGTCGTCCCCATCGGCTTCGTTGCTGATCACGTGGAGATTCTGTATGACATCGACATCGAAGCGCGCGGCTATGCCGAGCAGGCCGGCGCCCGCCTGGAGCGTACCGAGTCGATGAACGTTATCCCGACTTTCATCGATGCGCTGGCCGACATCGTGCGGCAGCGCGTGCCAGTGACCAGTGAACAGTGAGCAGTATTCAGTGATCAGCAGCAATTCCCGCTGTGTGGATTGCTCTCTTTGGCATGCCGTTCTGATTTGGTGGCGGATTTCAGTTCGCCACCGTCAACCGGCACTTTATCGTGAGAATCAATGCGCTTAGGGACTTCCAGGGAAATAAACCTCCCAAAAACGGCCTATTTCCCCCGGAAATCTTTAGGTTTTTGGGAGGTTTTAAATTCTGGAATCCCCTTAGGCGTATTAATGCAGTAGCGCTTCCCACCCCCGCTCCAACGGCCAGACCGAATCCACCGGTGTTGTTCAGCATCATCCAGCCTGCGCGCCGGCTGCGACACGTGTGAGGATGTCGCTGATCTCCTGCTGGACGTTTTCGGGCAGCGGCGAAACGTGGTGAGTCTCTAGGATCTCGCGGGCTTCATCTCTTGCCTGATCGACGATGGTCTTGCTTTCAGGTGCCCAATCTTCCCAGCCTTGCCGGTCGCTGAGTGCCGGCATCCACACTTCGCCGGCCCGCATGTAGTTGATCGTGTGCGAGCGATCGAGAAACGTTCCGCTGTCCTCGCTGATGACCTTGCCGACCACGTCCACGGCCAACGTCTCCTCGTCCACGGCGAAGCCGCGACAGGTGCGGTAGACGAGGTCGAGGATCTCGTTGTCGATGACGATTTGCTCGTAGGACGCCGACACCCCGTTCTCCAGTCCGCCGACCCCGGAGAGGCAGTCGGCGCCGGCCAGCGCCGGCGCCAGCGCGTTGTTCAGCCGCTCGTAGGCGTTCTGCAT